>NZ_JBEYVC010000013.1:0-118176 GCF_040643855.1 Streptomyces sp. NPDC047072
GTGCACCAGGTACAGGCCCATGCCGCCGATGAAGAACGGCGCGTACTCCGGCATGAGCACGATGGTCAGCAGCGGCTGTCAGCCGCCTCCGCCGCGCGGTCCACCGATCAACTCCCGCCAGAACAAGCCGAATCGGTGTCCGAATCGGTCGGGAAGGGCCGTGGTCGAATTTGCGAACGGCGGATCTCTTGTTACCGTTCGAGTAGCCCGGTTGCTGGTGCATCCCCCGTCGCCAGCAACCGGGTCTTTCTGTGTCCGGAGACCGTGGGCGTTTTCTTTACGGAACGGCGCCGACCGTCAACTGCCCGTGTCCGCACCGGAGTTGCTCCCGGACCTCAGCAGCAGCGGCCCGTCGTCGGCGCGGCCGGCGAACTCCGCGACCGCCGTGTACGCGTCCAGGTCGCCCCGGGTCCGCTCCCGGGTCGTCTCGCAGAGGTCCGGCTCGTCGTCGGCGCCGATCGCGCAGTGCATCTGCAGGGTGCGGTCGCGCGGCCCCATCAACGTCAGTACGGCGTCCAGCGCGCCGCCAGTGGCATTGCGGTAGTAGGTGCGCGCCCAGGTCTCCGCGCCCTGCGTGAGCACACAGGTCTGCGCCTCGATGCCGTCGGGGGAGGTCAGTTCGGGGCCGCAGCGGGCGGCGGTGGCCAGGCCCAGGCCGAGCAGCAGCGGGGACCGGCTCACGTCGGCGACGGGCTCCTTGTGGTCCTCGCCGCTCACCGACCGACCGTCGTCACCGGTCCCGGACCGCCCGTCCTCACGCTCACGCTCCCGCGCCGAGCGCGCGGACGGTCGTACGGAATCATCGTGGGCGAGCGGACCCGCCGCGGGGTGCACCAGATCGCGTACGACGGCGCGGCCCCCGTCGCCCACCTGTCCCGCGGAGGCCACGGCGAGCGGAAGCGCGACCGCGCACACCACGACGCCGGACAGGGCGAGCAACCGTAGGTTCATGCACCGGACGATAGCCAGGGGAGGCGGGCGGCCGGTTCCGCCCGCGCCCGACACCCCTAGAACTCGGGGGCGCTCACACCCGTACGAGTGAGGGCCTCGACGACGGCGTCCACCACGGCCTCGACGTCGGGCACCCAGGGGGAGGCCGAGCCGGGCAGCGGCGCGCGCTCCCAGGCGATGTCGCCGGAGCCGGTCTCGGAGGGCGGCAGGGCGAGGTAGCCGCCCTCGCCGTGGAAGCGGAGGGAGCCGGGGACGAAGTCCTTGGCGTACAGCAGTTCGCCCAGCTGCTCCATGGAGTACGGCTTGACGAGGATCGCCCAGCGGGTCGGCGAGGAGATCACCGGGCCCAGGCGCATGCCCTGCTGGTCGAGGGCGGCCAGGGCGTGGGCGGCGGGGCCGGCCGGCAGGCTCACCGCGCAGGGGGCCTTGCCGCCGGTGGCCAGGACGATCGGCGCGGCCGGGCGGTTGGTCCACCACCAGCGCACCATGCGCTCGTCGGTGGTGGCCGCGAGGAGGCCGGGGTCGAAGGGGTGGGCGCCGGGGACCGTGCACTCCGGGTCGGGGCAGCCGCAGCGGGCCCGGCCCTCGGGGTCCGGTGCCACGCCCGGGAGTACGGGCCACTGCCATTCCTTCGCGAAGGTCAGGGCCGCGCTGATCAGTTCAGGCCTCCCGTCGCTCTGCTGGGACAGGAGCCTGCGTCGCCTTCCGAGGATCTCGCGCATGAGCGCTCGTTCCTTTCCGTTGCACCGCTGGCAACACCGTGGACCACATCACACCATGTGTCGATCACTTCACTGTGCGTACCTGTTGGCGCATCACACCCTTGTCCCGGACAAGGGGAACCCCATACTGCTGCGTCTATCAAAAGCATGGGCGTGGCGCGGGGTGGCGAAGTCTGGCGTTTTTCCGTCCCGCGTATTTCTCTTCGCCGCCGCCACGAGAGGATGGGGCCCGGTCGTCGGTGGCTAAGACGCCCGGGTCGGTCACCAGGTTCCGGGTGGATGTACACCACCCCTGGCCCTTACCGAGTACGTACCCATCACGACCGCTGTGACGCTCTGTGGAGCAAGGCCAGTCGACCTCAATACACCGTAACCCGAGTCAGTTTTAAGCCAACTTTGCCCTACGCCACGAACGGCACTGGTGGCCCACGGACACCAGGAATCCCGGCAGGACAATGCTGGACATCCCCTCACGAGTGCGTGTACATGTGGAGACAGTGCTAGCGGCGCGGAATGACATGGGGGTTTGCGATGCTTTTGAGCAATACGCACCGGTCGGAAAGCCGGACGCCATGAACGCCCCCCACCCTCCGAAAGTGGCTGGAATCGATTCAACGGTTCCCGCACCCGCACACACTGTCGCGCCCGCGCCCCCTGTCCCGGGGACCCCGTCCGTGGCCACCCCCACCCCTCCCGGCGCCCTGCTCCAGGACCGTCTCGCCGGCTGGGTCTCGGATCTGACGACCCTCCACGAACTCACCGAACGTCTGAATCGCACGGCCGCACTGGACGAAGCGCTCCAGGAACTGCTGCGCGCCGGATCCGCCCTCGTGGGCGCCCGGCGCGGACTCGTCGTGCTGGAACCCGGCGACGGCCTCGGCCCCGACACCACCATCGGCCTCGGCCTCGCGCGCGCGGACCTCGGGCACATCGAGACGGTCCCGCGCAGCGCCATGTCGTACGGCAGGATCCTGGACGGACTCCCCGGCGGCGACGGCGAGATCGCCCAGCCCGACCTGCTCGCCGAGGACGCCCTCGACCCCCGCCACCGCGAGGTCGCCGCACGGCTGGGCTACGCGGCGAGCTACGCGCTCCCGCTGGTCGCGGAGACGGCCGGAAACGCCGGGGGTACGGGAGTCGCCGGTACGGCCGGGACCATCGGGATCGCCGGGGCCGTCGGGAACGCCGGAATCAGCGGGACCGCCGGGCTCGCCGGCACCGCCAGGACCGCCCGGCTCGGTGCCGCCGTCTGGCTCTACGACGAGCCCGCCGAGCCGTCCGAGCGGCAGCGGCACCTCGTCGGGCTGTACGTCCGGCACGCCGGCGAGCACCTGGCCCGGCTCCTCGAAGTGGAGCGCACGCGCGCGTGCATGGCGACGATGGCGGAGGAGCTGCTGCCGTCCCGGCTCCCCCGTGTCGCCGGCGTCCGGCTCGCCGCCCGGCACCGCACCGGCCCGCGCGGCGGCGGCGACTGGTACGACGCGCTGCCGCTGCCGGACGCGGCCCTCGGCCTCGCCGTCGGTTCCGTCACCGGCTCCGGCCCGAGCGCGATCGCCGCGATGGGACGTCTGAGAGCGTCGCTGCGGGCGTACGCCGTGATGGAGGGCGAGGACCCGGTCGCGGTCCTGTCCGACCTGGAGCTGCTGCTCCGCCTCACCGAGCCCGCCCGCTCCGCCACCGCACTGTTCGCCTACTGCGAGCCCGCGCTGCGCAAGATCACGCTGGCCGGGGCCGGGCACTGCCCGCCGCTGCTGATCGGAGAGCGGCGCACCGAGTTCGTGGAGACGTCCGTGTCCGCGCCGCTCGGCATGCTCGCGTGCTGGGAGGCGCCGAGCGTGGAGCTGCTCGCCGAACCGGGAGAGACGGTTCTGCTGTACACCGACGGGCTGCTGCACCGCACCGGCGACGCCACCGACCGCGCCTTCGCGCGGCTGCACGCGGCGGCCGCCGGGGTGCCGAAGGGGCTGCGCGACGACCCGGGCGCGATCGCCGACCACGTCCTGCGGACCGTGCTGCCGGACGGGCTCGACGGAGCCGACTCCGACGAGGACGTCGTGTTGCTCGCCGCACACTTCGAGTAGCAGGGTGTAACAGGTCCGACGCCCCTGGGCCCCCTTCCGTACGACCGTACGATGGAGGGGGTCCAGTGCCGTTTCGTAGGAGGATGACCGTGGCCGAAGAACTCACCCCGGAGACCCCGGAAGATGAGTCCGAAGAGCCCATCAAGCAGCGGAAGAACGGCCTGTACCCGGGCGTGACCGACGAACTCGCCGAGAACATGAAGTCCGGCTGGGCCGACACCGAGCTGCACGACCTGGAGCCGATCGCCCAGGCCACCGAGACCGCGGCCCGCCGTGCGGCGCTCTCCGCGCGCTTCCCGGGCGACCGGCTGGTGATCCCCGCCGGCAACCTGAAGACGCGTTCGAACGACACGGACTACCCGTTCCGGGCCTCCGTCGAGTACGCGTACCTCACCGGAAACCAGACCGAGGACGGCGTGCTCGTCCTGGAGCCGGTCGCCGCCGGCGGTCACAAGGAGACGCTGTACCTCCTGCCGCGCTCCGACCGGGAGAACGGCGAGTTCTGGCTGTCCGGTCAGGGCGAGCTGTGGGTCGGACGGCGGCACTCGCTCACCGAGGCGTCGACGGTGTACGGCCTTCCCGTGTCCGATGTGCGTGAGTTGGCGGACGCGTTGCATGAGGCCACCGGGCCGGTGCGAGTCGTACGTGGGTACGACGCGGGCATCGAGGCGGCGCTGACCGACAAGGTCACCGGCGAGCGGGACGAGGAGCTGCGGGTCTTCCTCTCCGAGGCGCGGCTGGTCAAGGACGAGTTCGAGATCGGGGAGCTGCAGAAGGCCGTCGACTCGACGGTCCGCGGCTTCGAGGACGTCGTGAAGGTCCTCGACAAGGCCGAGGCGACCTCCGAGCGGTACATCGAGGGCACGTTCTTCCTGCGGGCGCGGGTGGAGGGCAACGACGTCGGCTACGGCACGATCGCCGCCGCCGGGCCGCACGCGTGCACGCTGCACTGGGTGCGGAACGACGGGGCCGTGCGGTCGGGTGAGCTGTTGTTGTTGGACGCCGGGGTCGAGACGCACACGTACTACACCGCCGACGTGACGCGGACGGTGCCGATCAACGGGCGGTTCAGCGAGATCCAGAAGCGGATCTATGACGCGGTGTACGACGCTCAGGAAGCCGGGATCGCCGCCGTGAAGCCCGGTGCGAAGTACCGGGACTTCCATGACGCGGCTCAGCGGGTGTTGGCTGAGCGGCTTGTGGAGTGGGGGCTTGTTGAGGGGCCGGTCGAGCGGGTGCTGGAGCTGGGGCTACAGCGGCGGTGGACGCTTCATGGGACCGGGCACATGCTCGGGATGGACGTGCATGACTGTGCTGCGGCGCGGGTGGAGTCGTACGTCGATGGGGTGCTTGAGGCGGGGATGGTGCTGACCGTTGAGCCCGGGTTGTACTTCCAGGCCGATGACCTCACCGTTCCCGAGGAGTATCGGGGGATCGGGGTGCGGATCGAGGACGACATCCTGGTGACGGGTGAGGGGAACCTGAACCTCTCGGGTGGGTTGCCTCGGCAGTCTGATGAGGTCGAGGCGTGGATGGCCGGCCTTAAGGGTTGAGCAGGTCTCGTGGACCTTCATCTGGAAGCTGACCCTGGTGAAGGGCTTCGGGCTGGGCTTGAGCGGGCCCTTCGTGATGCTGTTCGCGAAGGGCGGCTTGTTGAAGGGGCTCGGCTGCCCGCTACTCGGGAGCTGGCCCGTGAGTTGGATGTTTCACGTGGAACAGTCAAGGCTGCCTATGACCAGTTGGTCGCTGAGGGGTATCTGACCGCTCGGCAAGGTTCCGGGACCGTTGTCGCGCCTCTGTCCATCGTTGGCAGTGCGCCGCGGGACGACCAGGCCCGCGCGCGTGTGCCGCTCTACGATCTGCGGCCCGGTAGTCCGGATGTGGGGGTCTTTCCCTCTGCCGCCTGGCTCCGGGCCGTTCGACGGGCCGTTGCCGACGCGCCCTCCTCGGCGTACGACTACGGCGACCCCCGGGGGCACATCGCTCTGCGAACCACCCTGTCCGACTATCTCGGGCGGGCCCGTGGAGTCGTCGCTCCGCCCGAGCGGATCGTGGTTGTCTCCGGGGCCGTGCAGGGGCTCTCCTTGCTTGCTCGGGTGCTCGACGGGGGGACCTTCGGTATGGAGGATCCCGGGCTGCCGTTTCATCGGGATGTCGTGCGGCGGGCCGGGGGGCGGGTCGTGGCCGTGCCGGTCGATGAGTGGGGGGTCGATGTCGACGGGGTTCAGAAGGTCGACGCGCTCGTCGTCACGCCCGCGCATCAGTACCCGACCGGGGTGACACTGCATCCCGCGCGGCGGCGGGCCGTCGGGGAGTGGGCACGCGCGTGTGGGGCGTTGGTCGTCGAGGACGACTACGACGGGGAGTTCCGGTACGACCGGCAGCCCGTCGGGGCGCTCCAGGGGATGACGCCGGGGCAGGTCGTGTATCTCGGGACCGCCTCCAAGACGCTCGGGCCCGCGCTGCGGCTCGGCTGGATGGTGCTGCCGCCGCACCTGGTCGACGCCGTCGTCGACGCCAAGCTGCACAGCGACCACAGCACCGAGGTCGTCGGACAGCTCGCCCTCGCCGACCTCATCACCAGTCATGCCTACGACCGTCATGTGCGCGCCTGTCGGCTGCGCTACCGGCGCCGCCGGGACCGGCTCGTGGCGCGGCTGGGAGAGCGGTGGCGGGTGCGGGGGATCGCCGCCGGGCTGCACGCGCTCGTGGAGGTCGACAGCGAGGAGCGGGTGCTGGCCCTCGCGGAGGCCGAGGGGCTCGCCGTGGGACGGCTCGGGGACCACTGGCACGGGGAGGCCAAGGGGCAGGGGCTCGTCGTGGGGTACGGGACGCCTCGGGAAGGCACGTATCCGGAGGCGCTGGAGATGCTCGCCCGGGTGCTCGAATTGGGTCACTGAACGGCCCCCTTATTGGGCCTGTCTCGCGGCCCAATGGCTCCCTAGTGTCGTTCTCATGACCTCCTCCCTCGTCCCGCCCGCGGGGCCGCAGCGGGTACTGGCGCTGGCCCAGCTGAGCAACTCCGTCGGTGACGGCGCCTATTACGTGACGTCGGCGCTCTACTTCACCCATGTCGTGGGGCTCGCCCCCGCGCGCGTGGGGCTCGGGCTGACCGTGGCCTGGGCGGTCGGGTCGCTGGTGGGGGTGCCGCTCGGGCGGCTCGCGGACCGGCGCGGGGCGCGGGGTACGGCCGTACTGCTGGCGTTGGCCACAGCGCTGGCCGTGGCGTCCTTCCTGGTGGTGCGGGGGTTCCTGCCGTTCCTGCTGGCGGCCTGCGCCTATGCCTCCGCGCAGTCGGGGCTCGCGGCGGCCCGGCAGGCGCTGCTCTCGGGGCTGGTGTCCGCCGGGGAGCGGACCGGGCTGCTGGCCCACCTCCAGTCGACGCTGAACGCCGGTCTGGCGGTCGGCGCCGGGCTCGGCGGGCTCGCGCTGAGCGCCGGGACGAGGGCCGCGTATCTCGGGGTGTTCGCGGTGGACGCGGTGAGCTTCCTGGTGTGCGCGGGGCTGTTGCTGAGGCTGCCCGCCGTGCGGTCCGTCGCAGCCGTCCCGGGGAACAGCAAGGGTGTGCTGCGGGACCGCCCGTACGCCGTGATCACCTTGCTGAACACCGTGCTGCTGCTGCGGATGCCCTTGCTGAGTCTGGGGATCCCGCTGTGGATCGCCGAGCGGACGGCGGCTCCCACCTGGGTGGTGTCCGCGCTGTTCGTCCTCAACACCGGGGCGGTGATGGCCTTCCAGGTGCGCACGGCCCGCGGGGTGACCGGGCTCGCGTCGGCCACGCGCGCGGTGCGGCGGGCGGGGTGGGTCATGCTGGCCGCGTGCGCGGTGTTCGCGCTGTCGGCGGGGGCCTCGCCGTGGGTGGCGGTGGGCGCGCTCGTCGTCGGGGCGGTGCTTCAGGTGGTGGCCGAGATGGGGCAGTCGGCGGGCTCCTGGCAGCTGTCCTTCGACCTCGCTCCGGAGGGACGGGTCGGCGAGTACCAGGGGTTCTTCGGGACCGGGGTGACCGTGGCGCGGACGCTGGGGCCGCTGGTGCTGACCACGCTGCTGGTGGAGTGGGGCACGCCCGGGTGGCTGCTGCTGGGCGCGGTGACGCTCGGGGCGTCGTACGCGATGGGGCCGGCGACCCGTCGGGCCGTCGGCCGGAGTGCGGCGCCGGTCAGGCGGCCTGCGCTCGTGAACTGACCGCCGTCGGAAGGGCGTCCACGAACAGCGCCCCCGCGAGCAGCCCCGCGCTGCCGCGGGGGCTCCACGCGCGCGCGTGCAGGTCGGCGTCGAGGGCGAGCAGGGCCTCGCGGCCCGCCTCGGTCGTCGTACCGCCCGCTTCGAGGACCTCGCGGGCGCCGGCCTGGACATGGCGCAGGCCCAAGGGGCCCGCCGTGTAGAGGAGTTCGGTGTCCTGGAGGGTGGACATCACCGTCAGGAGGGCGTCCAGGCGGGCCTCCGGCTCGGTGGCGCCCTTGCGGCGGGCTCCCGCCAGTGCGTCCAACGCCCGTCGTACGTGCGGGAATCCGGCCCGTGCCTCGCCGCGGGCGCCCGCGGCGCCGTACTTCGCGGACACCGAGGAGCCCCGGGAGGCCCGGCGCGGGGCGCGCTTGTCGGTGTGGGCGGCGATGCGCTTGGCCGCCGTACAGACGTCCTTCGAGCGGGCCGCCGGGTCCAGGGCCGAGGCGGCGACCAGCAGACCGAGGGTCCACAGGGCGCCGCGGTGGCCGCCGCCGGCCAGGCCCACCGAGTGCTCGGTGGACCGGCCGATCGCGCCGAGTTCGGCGCGCAGGGCGGGGGTGGGCTCGCCGGTGCGGCGGGCGGCGGCGGCCATCGCCGCGAGGCCGGGTGCGAGCGCCTTGGCCGACCAGCGCAGGGAACAGTGGTCCGTGCGGGTGGCGCGGGCGCCCAGGTCACGCGGATCGGGCAGGCCCGGCTTGGGAGCCAGGGCCAGCTGACCGGTCAGCGCCTGAACGGCGGCATGCGCCAGCGTCTCGTCCTCGCGGCTGCTCATGGCCGTACCCTACGAGGACGCGGAGGCCGAGGGACTGGCACTTTCGGACGGAGCGTCGCTCGGCGGTTCGCCCGTGGGAGCGCCGCTCGGGGGCGTGCCACCGCCGCCGCTGCCGGCGCCCGTGTTCTCGGCGTCCGGGTCGATGCCGAGGGTCAGGAAGCCCTTGTAGCCCTTGGACGGGTCGGCCTTGTGCACGGCCTTCAGGGTGAGCAGACCGCTGGAGGCGCCGCCGCCGTCGTACACCATGTCGTTGTCGAGGGTGGTGTAGCTGCCGGTGTGCTTGGAGTAGGGGTCGAGGGTGAAGATCTCCTCGGCGATGTCGTCGGCGAAGAAGAGCTGGCCGGTGTAGTTGACGATGCCGCCCTCGTAGGTGCCGTCCTCCTTCTCGCCGCCGGTGTGCACCTTCACGTGGATGTGGCAGGTGCGCGGGGTGTACCAGCCGGGGAAGATCGTCTCGAACTTGACGACCCCGTTGGCGTTGGCGATCTGGTAGCCGCGCAGGTAGGTGTTGTCGTTCGCGGAGTCGCCTTCCTCGCTCTCCGCGGGGGCCGAGCCGCCGGGGTTGGCGGTGGTGTAGCCCGAGTAGTAGCCCCAGGCGTCGCAGTGCCAGATCTCCACGGCCGCGCCCTTGACCGGGGTGCAGCCGTCGGTGGCGTCGACGACGGTCAGGCGCAGGGTGAGCGGGACGCCGCTCTTGCCCTCGGTGATGTCCTTTCTGACCAGGGCGCCGTCGAGGTAGTAGGGGCCTTCGGTGACGCTCGACATGAGCGTCATGCACTCACCGGTGCTGGTCGCCGAGGCGGTGGCCGTCGCGTCGGCGGCCGTCTCGGTGTCGGCGAAGGCCGACTGGTAGCCGGCGACCGCGATACCGCCGGCCGCGACCGTCCCGCCGGCGACCGCTATGGCGCGGCGCCGGGTGATGTTCGAATTCCTGTGGTTTCCCGTCATGATCAGGAAATTAGGAGCGTTGTCCGTCAGGACCTTGGGCGGACGCTGTGGACGGGCTGGGAATGCCCAGAAACCTGAACCGCGCGGCTCACACCGCCATCAGCGGGGCGTCCTTCTTCCACTTGAGCATCTTGTCGAAGCTCACCACCGCGCCCCGGCGGCCCGGCTTGTTGCCGATGTGGACGTGGTCGGCGAGCTCCTCGATGAGACAGAGGCCGCGACCGTGCTCGGCCTCCTCGGAGACGGGGCGCACGGACCGGGCGCGGGCGAACCCCGGTCCGGAGTCGGTGACTTCGATCCGGCACTTCTCGCCGTCGAGGTAGGCGGTGACCCGGTACGCCGTCGAGGAGTCCTGCCGGCCGCCGTGCTCCACGGCGTTGGCGCAGGCCTCGCTCAGGGCGAGGGAGAGGTCGTAGGAGACGTCCGGATCGACACCCGCGGTCTCCATGGTGCCGAGCAGCAGACGCCGGGCGAGCGGCACGCTCGCGGCTTCGCGCCTGAGATGGAGTGACCACCAGATGCTCATGCTCCAGCCTCCCGGCCGCGGCTCGACATACCGTTACCTATTGCCGCCCGTGCCGGGGTGTAAGCACACTGTTGACGTGATGCCGCCCATAAGGGGGATGTGCCGGGTGCGGTGATCGGTGTATGTGGGGTCACTTGTGGCAGATGGTGACCTTCCGGTCGTACCCCTCGTACGTCATCTTGTGGACCTGCCGTATGGCGGTCATAAGGCCAGTGCGATGATGAGCCCGCCATGACTGCCCCCCACGCACGCTCCGGAGCCGGTCTCCAGGTTCTGCGGGCCGCGGTGTTCGCCGCGGTCTGCGTCGTGCTGGCCGCGGCCGGTCACTCCATCGCCTCCTGTGTCGCCGTCCCGCTGTGGACGCTCGGCGCCGGGTTCGCGGGGGCCGTCCTGGTCGTGGCACCGCTCGCCGGACGGGAGCGCTCGCTGCCGGGGATCGCGACGCTGCTCGCGGCCGGACAGACCGTGCTGCACGTCCTCTTCGGGCTGGGGCAGCACGGGAGTTCGGTGAGCGCCGCGAGCACGGCCTCCGACGCCGCGCTCGTCGCCCGGGCCGCGCGGCTGCTGTGCGGGACGACCGCGGCGGCGATCAGTCCGGCGCAGGCGCAGAAGGTGCTCACCGACGCGCGGCTGTACTCCGGTACGGCGCCGGTGTACTCCGGTACGGCGCCGCACTCCGCGGATGCCATGACCTCCATGTCGATGCCCATGAGCGACACCGTGCCGCCGCTCCCCTCGCTGCCGATGGTCCTCGGGCACGTCCTCGCCGCGGTCGCGGCCGGATGGTTGCTGCGGCGCGGGGACCTGGCGCTGCTGCGGCTCGTGGAGCTCTCGCAGTACTCGGCGCGCACGGTCGCGGAGGGGGCGTTCGTACGGTCCCTGCGCGCGGCCTTCGCTCTGGTGCGTGCCCTGCGCGCCGGGCTGCCGGGGGCGCGTGCGGCCGGGCCGCGCGTTCTCTGTGCGCGGGAGCCCGTCGTGGCCGCCCCGCGCACCACCGCACTCCAGCACACGGTGATCCGGCGGGGCCCGCCGGTCGACGGGTTTCTCCTCGCCGCCTGACACGACGCCCCCTCTGGTGAGGGTCGCCGTCGTGCGGCACGCGCGCGTGCGCGTATCCCTCACCCGTCTCCGTCCAAGGGGAGTGCTCCTGCCATGAAGGCTTCTCGTCTCGCCGTCTCCGGCGCTCTGGCCGCCTCGGCCGTTGTTGTTCTGTCCTCGCCCGCCTTCGCCCACGTGAGCGTGGCCGCGGAGGGCACCGCCGCCAAGGGCGGTTACGCGGTCGTGGACTTCAAGGTCCCCAACGAGCGCGACAACGCCTCCACCACCAAGCTGGAGGTGAACTTCCCGACCGACCACCCGCTGGCCTCCGTGATGCCGGAGCCGATGGCGGGCTGGAAGATCGAGGTCACCAAGTCGAAGCTGGCCAAGCCGCTGACCCTGCACGGCGAGCAGATCAGCGAGGCCGTCTCCAAGGTCACCTGGACCGCCACGAGCGCCGCGAACGGCATCCAGCCCGGCTACTTCGAGAAGTTTCCCGTCTCCATCGGCGCCCTCCCCGAGGACGCCGACGAACTCGTCTTCAAGGCGATCCAGACGTACTCCAACAAGGAGGTCGTGCGCTGGATCGAGGTCCAGGAGGACGGCGCCGAGGAGCCGGAGACGCCCGCGCCGGTGCTCGCGCTGTCCGCCGCGTCCGAGGACGGGCACCACGGTGCCGCGGCGGCCGACGACGCCTCCGACACGACCGAGAACGCGGCCGCCGCGACCGCCGAGCCGGCCGACAGCAGTGACACCACCGCCCGCGTCCTCGCCGTGGTCGGCATCGTCGTGGGCGCGCTGGGCGTGGCGTACGGCGTGCTCGCCGGGCGTCGGCGCACCGAGGCCTGACCTTTTTAGCCAGGCGCGTGCCGGGGCCCGTACGGTCCCGGTGCGCGCCGGAACCCCTTACATCTGGGACATTTCGCTATGCGCAAGAAGACGTTCGCCGCGGCCGCGCTGCTCGCCGCCGCCACCCTGACCCTCTCTGCCTGCGGCAGCAGCGACAGCGGCTCACCGGTCTCCGTGGTCTCGGAGGAGGCCGGCGCGGACAAGGCCGCCACCGTCCTCGACCAGCCGTTCGAGAAGCCGGACCTGGTCCTCACCGACACCAAGGGCCAGAAGTACGACCTGCGGGCCGCGACCAAGGGCAAGCCGACCCTCATCTACTTCGGCTACACCCACTGCCCCGACATCTGCCCGCTGACGATGAGCAACATCGCCGTCGCGAAGAAGGCGCTGCCCAAGGCGGAGCAGGACGAGCTGCAGGTCGTGTTCGTCACCACCGACCCGGCCCGCGACACCCCCGCCGAACTCGGCAAGTGGCTCAAGGGGATCGACCCCCAGTTCATCGGCCTGACCGGCGACTTCGCCACCATCCAGGCGAGCGCCCGCACCCTCGGCATCTCCATCGAGCCGACCCACAAGGACAAGAAGACCGGCAAGACCGTCTCGGTGCACGGCACCCAGGTCGTCGCCTTCTCCCCCAAGACCGACGCCGGGTACCTGCTCTACGGCGAGGACGCGACCGTCGACGACTACACCAAGGACCTGCCGAAGATCATCAAGGGGCAGAACCCGTGAGGCGTACGGCGGTGTCGGCGGCCCTGGTGGCCGGGGCGCTGGCCCTCGTCGGCTGCTCGGACTCCGGCTCCGGCGGCTCCTCGGGAGGCCTCTCCGTCTCCGACGCCTACATCCCGCAGCCCGTCTCCGCGGACATGGCCGCCGGGTTCCTGACCATCTCCAACTCCGGCTCCTCGAAGGACGACCTGACCTCCGTCACCAGTGACGACGGCGAGGTCACCATGCACGAGACCAACGGCGGCGCGATGGAAGAGGTCTCCCGGCTGCCCGTCCCGGCCCACGGTCAACTCGTGTTCAAAAGCGGCGCCAACCATCTGATGTTCGACAAGCTGAAGCGCAAGCCGACGCAGGGTGAGACCGTCACCGTCGAACTGCACTTCGCCAAGGCCGACCCCGTCGTCGTGAAGATGCCGGTGAAGTCGGCCACCTACGTCCCGAAGACCGGACACTGAGGGAGGGGACCACCTTGACGCAGACCATCGCCCCCCGCGTCCGGACCCTGGTACTGCTGCTCCTGGCCGCCTGCGGCCTGCTGCTGACCACGGCCGGACCGGCCTCCGCCCACGCCGCGCTCACCGGCAGCGACCCCCAGCAGGGGGTGGTGGTCGACAAGGCACCCGACCAGGTCTCCCTGACCTTCTCCGAGAAGGTCGCCCTGTCGGACGACTCGCTGCGCGTGCTCGACCCCAAGGGCAAGGCCGTCCAACAGGGCAAGCCGTTCGAGGTGAGCGGCACGACGTACGGCGTGAAGCTGCACAGCGGCCTCGCCGACGGCACCTACACCGTCACCTACCAGGTCGTCTCCGCCGACAGCCACCCCGTCGCCGGCGCCTACACCTTCTCCATCGGCAAGGTCTCCGTCACCTCGGTCTCGGTCTCCGGGGAGACCGCGGGCGGCGGGGTCGTCGGCTGGCTGTACGGGTTCGGGCGCTACCTGTCGTACGCCGGGTACATCGTGCTGGTCGGCGGGGCCGCGTTCGTGCTGGCCTGCTGGCAGCGCGGTGCCGGGGTACGGCCGATGCAGCGGCTGGTGGTCGGCGGATGGCTCGCGCTCACCGCGTCCACCCTGCTGCTGCTCCTGCTGCGCGGCTCCTACACGGGCTCCGGGAAGGTCGGGGACGTCTTCGACCTGGACCTGCTCGGGAACGTGCTCCAGACCAAGGCCGGCGCGGCTCTCGTCTCCCGGCTGCTGCTGCTCGCGGCGGCGGCGCTGTTCATCTCCGTGCTCTTCGGCGCGTTCGACAAGCGGGAGGACGAGGAGAAGCAGGACCTCGTCCTCGGGCTCGCGATCGGCGGGACCGTGGTGGCCGCCGGACTCGCGGCGAGCTGGGCGATGGCCGAGCACGCGTCCGTGGGCATCCAGGCGGGCATCGCGATGCCGGTGGACGTCCTGCACCTGCTGGCGGTCGCCACCTGGCTGGGTGGACTGACCGCGCTGCTCGTCGCGCTGTACCGGTCCGAGGTGCCGATCGAATCCGCCGCCGTACGGCGGTTCTCGGCCGTCGCCTTCGGCAGTGTCGTCGCGCTGGTCGTGACCGGCGTCTACCAGTCCTGGCGGCAGCTCGGCTCCTGGTCGGCGTTCACCGGGACCCGGTACGGGCAGCTGCTGCTCGTCAAGATCGGGCTGGTGGCGCTGCTGGTGGGCATCGCGTTCATCTCGCGGAGGTGGACGGCACAGCTGGCCGACACCGTCGTACGGCAGAGCAAGAGGGTGGCGCAGAAGGAGCGGGTGGGGTCCGGGGCGAAGGCGGGTGCCGATTCCAAGGGCGCTGGTTCCAAGTCGTCCGGTTCCAAGGGGGCCGACTCCAAGGGGGCCGGTGGTTCCAAGCGGGACGCTCAGCTCGCCCGGCAGCGGGCCGCCGTCGACAGCGCTCGGCAGAAGCGGGAGCGGGACGCCGATCCGAACCGGTTCGGGCTGCGCCGCTCGGTGCTCGCCGAGGCGGGCGTCGCGGTGGTCCTGCTGGCGGTGACGACCGTGCTGACGCAGACCGAGCCGGGGCGTACCCAGGAGGAGGCCGACGCGGCCAAGGCGGCCGCCTCGTCGTCCTCGTCCTCGTCGGGCACGTCGGGCTCCGCGGTCACCCTGGACATGGCCTTCGACACCGGCGGCACGGACGGCAAGGGCGTCGTGTCGGTCGACCTCGACCCCGCGCGCGTGGGCGGCAACGAGATGCACGTCTACGTCACGCGTCCCAACGGCCGCGCCTTCGACATCCCCGAGGTGAAGGTCGCGCTCACCCTGGAGGCCAAGAAGATCGGGCCGCTGCCCGTGACTCCCGACCGCATCGCCACCGGCCACTGGTCGGCGAGCAACGTGCAGATCCCCATGGCGGGCGAGTGGAAGATCGCCGTGACCGTGCGGACCTCCGACATCGACCAGACGACCGTCTCCAAGAACACGCAGATCGGCTGAACCGCACCATGCCAGAACAGTCCATTCCCGTCGCCGACGGTACGGAGGGGGGCGGCGCGGGCAAGGGGGGCGCCGCCGGGAAGAAGGGGGTGCCCGCGTCTCAGGGGGGCGGGTCTGAAGGGGCCGTGTCTCAAGGGGGCGCGTCTCAGGGGGCCGCGTCTCAATGCACCGCTTCTCAGGGGGGCCCGTCTCAAGGCGCCGCGTCCTCGTCGAAGGGCCCCGCGTCCGAGGCGGCCGGCTCCGGCGGTGCCGGTATCTCACGGCGTGCCCTGCTCGGCACCGCCGGGGCCACCGGCATCGTGCTCGGCGCGGCGGGCGCGGCCGCCGGATACGCCGCCGCGCCCGCGCAGGCGACCCCGCTCTCCTCGCTCGGCAGCACCGAGGCGATGTTCCACGTGAAACATCAGCCCGGTATCACCCAGGGCCTCCAGGCCCGCGGCCACCTCGTCGCCTTCGACCTCGCGGCCGGCGCGGGCCGCAAGGAGGCCGCCGCGCTGCTGCGCCGCTGGTCGGAGACAGCACGGCGGCTGATGGCGGGGGAGGCCGCCGGGTCCGACGACACGGATGTCGCCCGGGACGCGGGCCCCTCCTCGCTGACGTTGACCTTCGGCTTCGGCCACAGTTTCTTCGCCCGCACCGGCCTGGAGAAGCAGCGCCCGGCCGCCCTCGACCCGCTGCCCGACTTCTCCTCCGACCACCTCGACAAGGCGCGCAGCAACGGCGACCTGTGGGTGCAGATCGGCGCCGACGACGCCCTCGTCGCCTTCCACGCCCTGCGCGCGGTCCAGAAGGACGCGGGCAGCGCGGCGAGGGTCCGCTGGCAGATGAACGGCTTCAACCGCTCGCCGGGCGCGACGCCCCACCCCATGACGGCCCGCAACCTCATGGGCCAGCTCGACGGCACGCGCAATCCGAAGCCGACCGAGTCCGACTTCGACGAGCGGATCTTCGTACCGGAGTCCGTGTCCAAGGACCCGTCGTGGATGGCGAACGGCTCCTACGCGGTCGTACGACGGATCCGCATGCTGCTGGACGACTGGGAGAAGTTGACGCTCGGGGCCCAGGAGGCCGTCATCGGGCGCCGGAAGGCGAACGGCGCGGCGCTGTCCGGGGGCACCGAGACGACCGCGATGGACCTGGAGAAGACCGACGCCCAGGGCGATCTCGTGGTCCCCATCAACGCGCACGCCCGGATCACCCGCCCCGACCAGAACGGCGGCGCCGCGATCCTGCGCCGCCCGTTCTCGTACCACGACGGCATCGACGCCGACGGGGTGCCGGACGCCGGCCTGCTGTTCGTCTGCTGGCAGGCGGACCCCCTGCGCGGTTTCGTCCCGATCCAACGCAAACTCGACCGCGGCGACGCCCTCTCCCCGTACATCCGCCACGAGGCGAGCGGGTTGTTCGCGGTGCCGGGCGGGGCGGCGGAGGGCGGGTACGTGGGGCAGGCACTGCTGGAGGGCTGACGGCGCGGGGAGCGTCGTACGCCAGGAAAGGGCTCGTCGGTGGCGTACGGCGCCGGGAAGGCCGTACGCCGGAAGAGGCTGAACTCGCGCGAACGCCGCGCGGCCGCTTCCGTCACGCCGGTTCACTCACCGGAGGGGCACTCGTGAGACGTGTGCGCCAAGGTTCCGCAAGGGCCATTAGGGTGAGGTCATGCCAGCGAGCTATGCGTATCTCGGTCCTGAGGGCACCTTCACGGAGGCCGCCCTGCGCACGCTTCCCGAGGCGGCCACCCGGGAGCTGATCCCGTACGTGTCCGTGCAGTCCGCGCTGGACGCGGTCCGCGGCGGCGAGGCCGAGGCCGCGTTCGTGCCGATCGAGAACTCCGTCGAGGGCGGCATCACCACCACCCTCGACGAGCTGGTCGCGGGCGCCCCGCTGATGATCTACCGCGAGGTGCTGCTGTCGATCACCTTCGCCCTGCTGGTCCGCCCCGGCACGGAGATCGGCGACATCAAGACGGTCTCCGCCCACCCGGCCGCCCAGCCCCAGGTGCGCAACTGGTTGAAGAAGAACCTCCCGGACGCCCACTGGGAGTCCGCCGCCTCCAACGCGGACGCCGCCCGTCTGGTCCAGGAGGGCCAGTACGACGCGGCCTTCGCCGGCGAGTTCGCCGCCGCGCTGTACGGCCTGGACGCCCTGGAGACAGGGATCCACGACGCGGAGAACGCCCAGACCCGCTTCGTGCTGGTCGGCCGTCCCGCCCGGCCCGCCGCTCCCACCGGCGCCGACAAGACCTCCGTCGTGCTGTGGCAGCGCGACGACCACCCCGGTGGACTGCGCGACCTGCTCGGCGAGTTCGCCACCCGCGGCATCAACCTGATGCTGCTCCAGTCCCGGCCCACCGGCGCGGGCATCGGCAACTACTGCTTCTGCATCGACGCCGAGGGCCACATCTCCGACCGCCGGGTCGCCGAGGCCCTGATGGGGCTCAAGCGGATCTGTCTGGACGTACGGTTCCTCGGTTCGTACCCGCGTGCGGACCTCGGTGTGGAGGACGTCAGCGCACCGCGGCGCGGCACCTCGGACGAGGAGTTCGTGGCGGCCTCGGACTGGGTGGCCCGCTGCCAGGACGGCCGTTTCTAGCCGGTCCTACCTGCTTATTTTAGTTATCCACAGGAGTTATCCACAGGTCCGCTTCTCGACCTGGGGACAAGTCGACACGACACGCCTACCTTGTCGACAAATCGGCCCTCAGCCTCTCCCGTCGTCCACCGGCGTGCACATCACCCTTCGTCCACTGTTTTCCCTTGGGTCATCCTTTGGAGCGACCGCTTTCCACCCGAAAGTGGGGATAGATTCGAGTTTGATACAGGAATCCGCCGTGTGATCCCCAGGTTTCGGAGTGATCAATTCCGAAATCCACAGATCCCCCGCACAGCCTGTGGATAACTCTTCGGGGGGTGTGGATCCCTGTGGACAACCGCACCCCAATTCCCGCTCCCCGCAAGGGAGTCGAGTCAACACGACTCCTCGGCCTTGCCCCGCCCGGGGATCCGGGGTCACCTTTATTGACACGTACGGCAATTCCCCCATAACGGAACGTAAGCCGCTAATCGCCGCACCCGCCAATAGTGAGTCGTGGGCCGTATCCCCACACCGGTAGCCTTGGCTCCGTGATTGACCTTCGCCTGCTCCGTGAGGACCCCGACCGAGTGCGCGCGTCCCAGCGCGCCCGTGGAGAGGACGTCGCGCTCGTCGACGCCCTCCTCTCTGCCGACGAGCGGCGCAGGTCCTCCGGCGTCCGCTTCGACGAGCTGCGCTCCGAGCAGAAGTCGCTCGGCAAGCTCATCCCCAAGGCCTCCGGAGACGAGAAGGCCGAGCTGCTCGCGAAGGCCGGCCGGCTGGCCGCCGACGTCAAGGCGGCCGACGCCGAGCAGAACGAGGCCGACGAGGAGACCAAGCGGCTCCTCCTCCAGCTCGGCAACCTCGTCCACCCCGACGTCCCCGTCGGCGGCGAGGAGGACTTCGTCGTCCTGGAGACGCACGGCACCATCCGCGACTTCGGCGCCGAGGGCTTCGAGCCGAAGGACCACCTGGAGCTCGGCGAGGCGCTGGGCGCCATCGACGTCGAGCGCGGTGCGAAGGTCTCCGGCTCGCGCTTCTACTACCTCACCGGTGTCGGCGCCCTGCTGGAGCTGGCGCTCGTCAACGCGGCGATCGCCCAGGCCACCGAGGCCGGCTTCATCCCGATGCTCACCCCCGCGCTGGTCCGCCCGCGCGCCATGGAGGGCACCGGGTTCCTCGGCCAGGCCGCGGAGAACGTCTACCACCTGGAGAAGGACGACTACTACCTGGTCGGCACCTCCGAGGTCCCGCTCGCCGCGTACCACATGGACGAGATCCTCGACGCGGACCAGCTGCCGCTGCGCTACGCCGGCTTCTCGCCGTGCTTCCGCCGCGAGGCCGGGACGTACGGCAAGGACACTCGCGGCATCTTCCGCGTGCACCAGTTCGACAAGGTCGAGATGTTCTCGTACGTCGCCCCCGAGGACGCCGAGAACGAGCACCGGCGGCTCCTGGAGTGGGAGAAGCAGTGGCTCACCGGTCTTGAGCTGCCGTTCCAGGTCATCGACGTGGCCTCGGGCGACCTCGGTGCCTCCGCCTCCCGCAAGTTCGACTGCGAGGCGTGGATCCCGACCCAGGGCAAGTACCGCGAGCTGACCTCGGCCTCCAACTGCGACGGCTTCCAGGCCCGCCGGCTCTCCGTCCGCATGCGCGACACCGGCGACGGCAAGAACAGGGTGCAGCCGCTGGCGACGCTCAACGGCACGCTGTGCGCGGTCCCGCGCACGATCGTGGCGATCCTGGAGAACCACCAGCAGGCCGACGGCTCGGTGTACGTGCCGCCGGTGCTGCGGCCGTATCTGGGCGGGCGTGAGGTGCTGGAGCCGGTCGCCAAGTGACTGCGGCGTCTGGCTCCGGAAGCTTCCCCTATCGGCTGATCGCGACCGACCTCGACGGAACGCTCCTGCGCTCCGACGAGTCGGTCTCGCCGCGCACCCGTGAGGCGCTCGCCGTGGCCACCGCGGCGGGCGCCGCCCACATCGTCGTCACCGGGCGCGGCGTCCGGTGGACGCGGCACATCCTCGACGACCTCGGCTACCGGGGCCTCGCGGTCTGCGGACAGGGCTCACAGGTGTACGACGCCGGCGAGCACCGTCTGCTGACGTCGGTGACGTTGGACCGGCAGCTGGCCGCGGTGGCGCTCGCGAAGATCGAGGCGGAGACCGGCCCGCTGTTCCTGGCGGCGAGCCGCAGCGGCCTCGACGGCGACGTGCTGGTCGGGCAGGGCTATGCGGTCACGGGTGCGCTGCCGTACGTGCCGCTCGCGGACGCGTCCGACCTGTGGGCGGAGCCGCTGAGCAAGATCTACATCCAGCATCCGGAGCTGTCGGACGACGAGTTGGCGGAGGCGTCCCGGCAGGCGGCGGGCGGTTTCGTGACCGTCGCGATGGCGGGTCCGGGCATCGTCGAGCTGCTGCCGCTGGGGTTGTCGAAGGCGACGGGTCTGTCCCTGGCCGCGCGACGGCTGGGGCTGAAGGCCGCGGACACGATCGCCTTCGGCGACATGCCGAACGACGTGCCGATGTTCAAGTGGGCGTCGTACGGGGTGGCGATGGGCGGGGCGCACGAGGAGCTCAAGGCGGTGGCCGACGAGGTGACCACTTCGAACGAGGAGGACGGGATCGCGGTGGTCGTGGAGCGTCTGCTGGGTTGAGATTGTGGTGAACCGCGGGCCGGTGGGGGCTGGTCGCGCAGTTCCCCGCGCCCCTGGGTGGGTTCAGTCGCCCTTGCTTGAACAGTTTGCGGAGGATGCACGGATCGAACGTGCGCGGGCTTTCCAGGCCCGACCTAGGCTTAGCAAGCCTGTGCCTTACCACTCGGCCAATCCTCCGGGTGGGCGGCCTCACGCGAGAGCGACATCGCGTGCTCGAAGCGGCCGCCCGGGCAGTTTCCTGCGGGTGGGTGGACTCGACGGTGGCGTAACTACACCGGAGCCCTCCGAGGACTGCCCTGAAGGGAGTTCGACGGACTGTCGTGCATGGACATCGCCGGACTCCTCCCCAGTACGTGGCGCCGGTCCGACCCGGCGTCCTGGACACAACCATCGTGCCTGTACGCCGAGTTGGACGCCACCGAATTAATCCGGCCGAGTGTTCGAACTACCGGCGTCCCCACCGCCGCCGGCGCTTGCTGAAGAACCACCCCGCGGGCGGCTCGTCGGAGCGCCAGGGCTGCGGCTCGGGGGACTCCCGGCGCCAGCGCGCGGCGAGCATACGGGCGCGGGCGGACGGCTCGGAGGTCTCGGCGGAGCGTATGAAGTCCTCGTCCAGCACGAGGTCGTCCCACACGTCCCCGCCCTGTCCGCGACCGTCCTGCCGTGCTGTCTCGTCCGCCATCCCCGTCCTCCAGCCGTCCGTCCGTTCCCGTACTTCCCGTGCTTCCCCACGCCCGCCGCTTCCCCGTGCGTCCCCGTATGTCCAGTCTGCCCCGACAGGGGTGAAGTCCCTGTCAATAAGCCCGGCGTCAGGGGCGCCCCCTTACTCCTCGCCCGCCAGCGTCAGCGTCCGCAGCTTCTGTCCCGCGTACCAGGTGGCGAGGACGGTCACGACGACCAGCAGCACCGTGGCCGTGGGCAGGGAGACGTCCGAGGTGACCAGGTCCCCGCCCGCCACCTTGTGGGCGACCGCCAGCGACCACTGCTGGACGCTCAGCGTGCGCGCCCCGGAGACCAGGGAGCCGAACAGGGCCTCCCAGACCAGCGCGTAGACGAGCCCGAAGACCACCGCGTGCCGCGACACCGTGCCAAGGAGGAGGAAGAGCGCCGCGTAGGCGATCGAGGAGACCAGCGCGGCCACCGTGTAGGCGACGGCGATCTGCTGGCCGTTGCCGTTGAGGATGAAGCCGGCGACGAGGGTGGGCAGCGCGGAGAAGACCATCGTCACCGCGATCGCCACGATCAGCTTGGTGAAGATGATCGTCGGCCGCTTCACCGGCTTGGACAGCAGGTAGACCACGGAGCCGTCGTCGATCTCCGGACCGATCGCGCCGGTGCCCGCGATGACGCCGATGATCGGCACCATCGTGGCGAGCGCGAGCCCGCCCAGCAGGTCGGACGCCGTCTGGTCGTCGGCGCCGACCAGGGCGCGCACGATCACGGAGATCAGGATCAGCAGCAGCGGCAGCGCGCCCAGGATGAGGGCGCGGCGGCGGCCGAGCAGGGCCCGGTAGGTGAGCCGGGCGACTGTGGGGTCGTACATCTTCGGACTCCTAAGCCGGTGTGCCGCTACGCCGCGACGAGATACGAGAAGACGGACTCGAGGGACTCGTCCGACGGCGAGACCGTGAGCAGCCGGATGCCGTGGTCGCGGGCCACCTTCGGCAACAGCGTGGTGAAGCGGCCGAAGTCGACGGCCTGGACGCGCAACGCGCCCTCGGCTAGGTCCACTTCGATGCCGGAGGTCGACGGGTCGGCGATCAGCGCGGCCGCGAGCGCGCGGTCGTCGCTGGAGCGCACCAGGTAGCGGTGCGGTCGGTCGGTCATCAGGCGGCGGATCTTGCGGAAGTCACCGCTGGCCGCGTGCCTGCCCGCCACCACGACCTCGATGTGCCAGGCGAGTTGCTCGACCTCTTCGAGGATGTGGGACGAGAACAGGACCGTACGGCCCTCGTCGCCCATGCGCCGCAGCAGGTCCATGAGCTGCATGCGCTGGCGCGGGTCCATGCCGTTGAAGGGCTCGTCCAGCAGGAGCAGTGAGGGGTTGTGGACCAGCGCGGACGCCATCTTCACGCGCTGGCGCATGCCCTTGGAGTACGTCGAGATCTTGCGGTCCTGCGCGTACTCCATCTCGACCGTGGCCAGCGCCTGCCCGGCCGCCTTGGCGCCCAGGCCGTGCAACTCGGCGTTGGCGACCACGAATTCACGGCCGGTGAGGAAGTCGTACATCGCCTCGCGCTCGGGGACGATGCCGATGTGCCGGTAGATGGACTCGTTGCGCCACACCTGCTCGCCGTCGAGGGTGACGGTGCCGGTGGAAGGGGCGAGGAAGCCGCCCATCATGTTGATCAGCGTGGACTTTCCGGCGCCGTTGGGGCCGAGGAGTCCGGTGACGCCGGGGCCGATCGTCATGGTGACGTCGTTGACGGCGACCACGTTGCCGAACCAGCGGGAGACGTGGTCGATCTGGAGCGTGGTCACAGGCCCACCTTCTTGTAGCGGCGCAGCATGAGGCCGTAACCGGCGGCGATCAGGCCGAGGGTGACAAGGACGTACACCACGCCCTGGCCGGTCGAGGGGCCGTGGCCGCCCGGGAGCGAGGGGGTCGCGCCGAGGAAGGCGCTCTGTACGCCGTCGATCAGGGTGACCGGCGAGAAGAGGCCCATCCACGGGATGGCGGAGGTGCTGCCCTGGGCGTCGGCGATGGCCTGAAGGGTCGTGACGGCGCCGTAGGAGATGGTGAAGACGGCGATGACGGCCGCGATGCCGAAGCCGCGGCGCGGGGTGACCGCCGCGATGACCAGGCCGATGCCGGCGAACAGCAGCGAGAGCAGTGCCACGGAGACGAGTCCCTGCGCGAATCCCTTGGTCTGGTCGGTGAAGTCCAGCTTGGCCAGCAGCGCGCCCACGTAGAGGACGATCAGGGGGGCCGCGGTCAGGATGAACATCGCCGAGGCCAGCGCCGCGTACTTCGCGCGGACGTAGTCGGCGGTCTCGATGGGGCGCGAGAAGTACAGCGGAACGGTCTTGAAGCGCAGGTCGCGCGAGACGGACTGGGGGGCCTGCGAGGCGACGTACAGGCAGATCACGGACTGCATGATGATCGCGTAGCGCGTGTAGTCGACGGGCAGGTCGTTGGCCTTGGTGGCGACCGCGACGGCCACCATGATGGCCGCGGGCACGCACATCACGGCGAACAGCAGCATCGGCAGCACCTTGGACTTGACCGAGCGGCCTAGGCCGTAGGCGCCGCGCAGGGACTGCGAGTAGAGCGAGCGGGTCGCGTAGGAACGGCCCAGGCGCGGGCCGTCGTAATTGCGGTAGCCGATGTTGTGGATGCGGGTCTGGTCGCCCTGCGTCCCGGCTACGGGATGCTCAACCGCCATGGCCGACGGCCTCCTTCCGCTGCTCGTCGCTGTTCCCCTCGTCCTTGAAGACCTCGGAGATGTGGTGCCGGCGCTGCTCCATGCGCACCAGGCCGAGCCCCAGGTCCGCGACGGCGTCCCGGACGACGTCGTAGGTCTCCTCGCCCTGCGCGGTCAGCAGCAGGATGTGGCCGGCGCCCGGCAGACCGCTCGCGGAGTCGAGGACGTCGACCCCGCGCGCGTGCAGCGCCTCGCGGACCGCCTTGGTGCCGTTCGGGTGCTCGTCGCTGTCGGTGACCTCGATCGCGAGGGTGGTGGTGGTCTGGGTGAAGTCGGTGGTGGAACTGGAGCGCAGGAGCTTGCCGCCGTCCACGACCACGACGTGGTCGCAGGTGCGCTCCAGTTCGCCCAGGAGGTGGGAGGTGACCAGGACCGAGATGCCGAAGTCCGTATAGATGCGGCGGATCAGGCCGAGCATCTCGTCGCGGCCGACCGGGTCGAGGCCGTTGGTCGGCTCGTCGAGGAAGACCAGCTGCGGGTCGTGCACCAGGGCCTGCGCCAGCTTCACGCGCTGCTTCATGCCGGTGGAGTAGCCGCCGATGGGGCGGTAGCGCTCCTCGTACAGGCCGACATGGCGCAGGGTGTCCGCGGTGCGCTCGCGCGCGGCGGTGGGCGGCAGCCCGGACATGCGCGCCATGTGCACGACGAACTCGGTCGCCGAGACGTCCGGCGGCAGGCAGTCGTGCTCCGGCATGTAGCCGACCCGCTCGCGGATGGCGGCGCCCTTGGTGGCGACGTCGAGGCCGAGCACCTCGGCGCGGCCCTCGGTGGCGGGGGACAGACCCAGCAGGATCTTGATCAACGTGGACTTGCCGGCTCCGTTGGCACCGACGAGTCCGGTCACACCGGGTCCGACGTCCACGGAGAGCCGGTCAAGCGCGGTCACCCTGGGGAACCGCTTGCTCAGGCTTTCGGTCGCGATCACAGTCACGTCGTCGACAGTAGTGACGTGGGCCACCCCGGTCGTCACTCCGGAGAGCTGTCTCGGCATCAGACTCCAGTTGTACGGGCACCTAGGGGTCACCCTGAGGTCTCATACCGGCTATTGACGCAGCCTCTAACAACTGTCACATTCGGCAGTGTCAAGTTACGGACACGTACCGCGGTCGACGGGGACGGGCGGCATGACGACAGCAGTGAACAGCGAACTCTCCGCGAGGCTGCGGGGATTCCGGCAGGTCCAGCGGCTGGCGTACGAGTGCGCGCAGGCGGTCGCGGCCCGGCTGGAGCCGGGGGTCACCGAGCGCGAGGCGGCCCGGATGCAGCGCGAGTGGCTGCGCGAGCGCGGGGTGCGGGACTGGTTCCACCTGCCCTTCGCCTGGTTCGGCGACCGCACCGCGTTCGCGGGATTCCGCGTTCCGCTCCAGTTCTTCCCCACCGGCCGCCGCCTGGAGCCCGGGATGCCGTTCATCCTGGACATGGCGCCCGTGTACGAGGGGTACACCGCCGACATCGGCTACTCCGGCTCGCTCGGCGCCAACCCCGTCCAGGACCGGCTGATGGCCGACCTGGAGACGCACCGCGAGCTGATCCTGCGCGAGGTGCGCGAGCGCCGGTCGCTGCGCGCGATCTACGAGGACGTGGCCCGCCTCATGGTCCGCCAGGGCTACGCCAACCGGCACCGCGCCTACCCCTTCGGCGTGATCGCGCACAAGGTCGACCAGGTCAAGGAGCGCCGCTGGTCACCGCACGTCTTCGGGTTCGGCGCCCAGTCCCTGAAGGGACTCGCGGCCGACGCCCTGCACGGCCACCGCGAGGGCTGGTCGCCCCTGTGGTCGCCGTACCGCTTCTCCAACCACCCGCCGCAGCCGGGCCTGTGGGCGGTCGAACCCCATCTGGGATTCCGGGGGACCGGCGCGAAGTTCGAGGAGATCCTGGTCGTCACCGACTCGACGGATCCCGAGGAGAGCGCCTTCTGGCTGGACGACGATCTGCCGCACGTGCGGCGCTGGGCGGAGGCGAAGTGACAGTGCTCGAGGGTGCGCGCGAGCGCCGGGTGCGGACCGGCGACGTGGAGCTGTGCGTCGCCGAACTGGGCGACCCGGCCCGGCCGACGGTCGTCCTGGTGCACGGCTACCCGGACAGCAAGGAGGTCTGGGCCCAGGTGGCCGCCCGCCTCGCCGGCCGCTTCCACGTCGTGCTCTACGACGTCCGCGGCCACGGCCGCTCCACCGCGCCGAAGCCGCTGCGCGGCGGGTTCACCCTGGAGAAGCTCACGGACGACTTCCTGGCCGTCGTGGACGCCGTCAGCCCGGAGCGCCCGGTGCATCTGGTCGGGCACGACTGGGGATCGGTGCAGTCCTGGGAGTTCGTCACCGTGAAGCGCACCAAGGGCCGTATCGCCTCCTTCACCTCCATGTCGGGACCGTCCCTCGACCACTTCGGGCACTGGATCAACACCCGCCTCAGGCGCCCCACTCCACGCCGGGTGGGTCAACTCCTCGGCCAGGGCGCCAAGTCCTGGTACGTGTACGCGCTGCACACCCCGAAGCTCCCCGAACTGGCCTGGCGCGGCCCCCTCGGCAAACACTGGCCGCGCCTGCTGGAGCGCGCCGAGAAGGTCCCCGGCGACGGCTACCCCACCGCGTCGCTGCCGAGCGACGCGGCCCACGGCGCCTGGCTGTACCGCGACAACGTCCGCGCCCGGCTGCGCCGCCCCCGCACCGACGCGCACGCACACGCGCCCGTGCAGCTCATCACGCCCCTGGGCGACGCCTTCCTCTCGGAGAGGCTCTACGACGGACTGGAGCAGTGGGTTCCGCGGCTGACCCGGCGCACGCTCCCGGCCAAGCACTGGATCCCCCGCTCCCGCCCCGACCAACTGGCGTCCTGGATCACCGAGTTCGTCACCTCTGTCGAGGGCGGCCAGGAGACGACCAAGGCGACCGGCAGGTACGCCGACCGGTTCGGCGGACAGCTCGTCCTGGTCACCGGCGCGGGCAGCGGCATAGGGCGGGCCACCGCGTTCGCCTTCGCCGAGTCCGGCGCGCGCGTGATCGCCGTCGACCGGGACGCCGAGGCCGCCGCCCGCACCGCCGAACTCTCCCGCCTCCTCGGTGCCCCCGCGTCCTGGGCGGAGACCGTCGACGTCTCCGACGAGCAGGCCATGGAGAAGCTCGCCGACAAGGTCGCCGCCGAGTACGGCGTGGTGGACGTCCTGGTCAACAACGCCGGCATCGGCCTGGGCGGCTCCTTCTTCGACACCACCACCGAGGACTGGAAGAAGGTCCTCGACGTCAACCTGTGGGGCGTCATCCACGGCTGCCGCCTCTTCGGGAAGCAGATGGCCGAGCGCGGCCAGGGCGGGCACATCGTCAACACCGCCTCCGCGGCCGCCTACCAGCCCTCCAAGGCACTCTCCGCGTACGGCACCTCCAAGGCGGCCGTCCTGATGCTCAGCGAGTCCCTGCGCGCCGAACTGGCCGGACAGGGCATCGGAGTCAGCGCGATCTGCCCCGGCTTCGTCAACACCAACATCACCTCCACCGCGCGCTTCGCGGGCGTCGACGCCGAGGAGGAGAAGCGGCGCCAGAAGCGCACGGCCCGCCTCTACGGACTGCGCAACTACCCGCCGGAGAAGGTCGCCGACGCGATCCTGCGCGCCGTCGTCCGCAACCAGGCCGTCGTCCCGGTCACCCCCGAGGCCCGCGGCGCGCACGCCCTGGCCCGCTGGGCGCCCAGAGCGCTCCGGGCCCTCGCCCGCCTGGAGCCGCCGCTGTGACGCCCTCGTCCGGGATCGCCCCGCGCCGCGTCTCCTTCGACTGGTCCGCCACGCCCCTGCACTGGATCCCGGGCGAACCGACCGCGACCCACGTCATGAACGTGCTGCATCTGCTGCTGCCCGCGGGGGAGCGGTGGTTCGTGAAGGTCTTCAAAGAGGGCCTGCCGCTGGTCCGGGACCCCGAACTGCTCGCCGACGTCAAGGGGTTCATGGGGCAGGAGGCCACCCACAGCGTCCAGCACGCGCACGTGCTGGACCACCTCGCCGCACAACACCTCGACACCGCCGACTTCACCCGCCACGTCGACTTCCTCTTCGAACGCCTCCTCGGTGACCGCCCGCCGCTCAACACGCCCATCCCCAGGCGCGAGTGGCTGCGCTTCCGGCTGTCGGTCATCGCCGCGATCGAGCAGTTCACCGCGGTGCTCGGCGACTGGATCCTGACCGCCGACGCCCTCGACCGGGCCGGCGCCGACGCGATCATGCTCGACCTGCTGCGCTGGCACGGCGCCGAGGAGGTCGAACACCGCGCGGTCGCCTTCGACATGTACCAGCACTGCGGCGGCCGCGGCACGGCCCGCTACGCCCGCCGCGTGGCCGGCATGACGGTGACCGCGCCGGTGATGCTCGCCCTGTGGCTCTGGGGCACGGCGTATCTGACGCGCCGGGACCCGCAGCTCGCGGGCCGGCTGCGCTACTCCCTCGCCGAGCACGAAAAGGCCGTACGCAAGGGCCTGTTGCCCGCGTGGAGAGAGCTGGGCGCTGCGATCCCCCGCTATCTGCGCCGCTCCTACCACCCGTCGAGGGAAGGGTCGTCGGCCCGGGCCAAGGAGTACCTCCGCCGGTCACCTGCGGCGAGGGGCGCCGCGTGAGCGGGGGCATCGGCCGGCGGCGGGCCGGGCAGCAGCGTGGGCGGGGCATGGCCGGCGGCGTGCCGGGCAGCCGCGTGAGCCGGGCATCGGTCACCGGCGGGCAGCCGCGTGAGCCGGGCATCGGTCACCGGCGGGCAGCCGCGTGAGCGGGGCATCGGTTACCGGCGGGCGGGCAGCCGCGGAAGGAGCACGCCCACCGGATGTGGCCTCATGAGGCGCACGCCTACCGAACGCGGCCTCATGAGGCGCATGCCCACCGAACGCGGCCTCATGAGCAGCGCACCCATCACCCGCGGCCAGGACAGCCGCACGAGCAGCGCGCGGGGCCACCGGCACCGAGGCGGACCCATGAGCAGCGTGCCGGTCACCACCGAGGCGGCCCCATGAGCAGCGCACCGACCACCGACACCGAGGCGGACCCATGACCGACGCCCCCGCCTACCGCATCGAGGAGCTCGCCCACCGCAGCGGCGCCACCGTCCGCACCATCCGTGCCTACCAGGACCGCGGCCTGCTCCCCCGCCCCGAACGCCGCGGCCGGGCCAACGTCTACGGCGACGCCCACCTCGCCCGGCTGCACCAGATCGCCGACCTCCTCGACCGCGGCTACGCCCTCGCCGCCATCAAGGAACTCCTGGAGGCCCATGACTCCGGCCGCGGCCTCGGCGGCATCCTCGGGCTGGTCGCCGAGGTCGACGGCCCCTGGACCGACGAGGAGGCGGCCCGGATCTCCCGCGCCGAGCTGACCGAACGCTTCGGCGGCGCCCCCGACGAAGGGGCGGTCGCCGACGCCGTGGAACTCGGCGTACTGGAACCGGTCGCCGGCGACGAGGACACCTTCCTCGTGCCGAGCCCCCAAGAGCTCGCCGTCGCCGTCGAGTTGCACTCCGCCGGGGTGCCGCTGTCCGCGATCGCCGGTCATCTGCGGGAGTTGAGGGGCCAGGTCGAGCACATCGCCGCCCGTTTCCTGGAGTTCACCACCGAGCACGTCTTCGCCCGCTACCTCGACGGCCCCCACCGCCCGACCGACGCGGACGCGGCCGAAGCCGCCTTGCTCGTACGACGGCTGCGGCCGCTCGCCCGGCAGACGGTGGACGCGGAACTCGCCCGCGCGATGCGGCTGTTGGCGGTACGACAGCTGCGGCAGACGCTGGGGAGCGGCGAGGCGCCGGAGAACCGTCCCTCGTCACGTTCCGTGGCCGTGCCCGAGGAGACGATGCGGGCCGTGGAGGGGCTGGTTGGGGCGGAGCGGGCGGCGGAGTTCTTCGTGCTGGCGGCCGAACGGGAGGTGCGGGCAAGGGCGTTGGATGGGCTCATGCCAAATGCGAGGCCCCCCGTCGATCTTGACGAAGGGGGCTGACATGTCAGGGAGTTGTCCACAGAACCGTCAATTGGCCTGTGGATAACTACAGTTGGTTGTGGATCAAACCTCGGATCAAAAAAATTGGCGTGACGCGCGTCTCTCCCCTCATGCTGATCGGATGGACGAAAGACGCACCGTCAAGGTGTCGAAGTACCTCTCGAAACATCTGCGCCACCAACCGGAACGCATCGGACTGACCCTCGACGAGGGCGGCTGGGTCGAGATCGACGAGCTGATCGCCGCGGCCACCGCGCACAACTTCCGGTTCACCCGCGACGAGCTGGACCATGTGGTCGCCGCCAACGACAAGCAGCGCTTCGCGATCGAGGGCACCCGCATCCGCGCCAGCCAGGGCCACAGCATCGACGTCGACCTTGGCCTCGCCCCCGCGACCCCGCCGCCGTACCTCTACCACGGCACCGTGGCCCGCTCCCTGGACGCGATCCGCGCCGAGGGGCTGCGCCCCATGAACCGGCACGCCGTCCACCTCTCGCCCGACCGCGAGACGGCCACCCGCGTCGGCGCCCGCCGCGGCCGCCCCGTCGTCCTCTCCGTGGACGCCGGCACCATGCACCACGACGGCCACGTCTTCCACGTCAGCGCGAACGGGGTATGGCTGACCGAGGCCGTACCGCCGACCTACCTGCGCTTTCCCGAGGCGCACTGAGCCACATCCATCAGCTGCGGGACGGGAGACGATCGGCCGCAGTCACCGCCCTCCGTCCCCTCGCAGAGGAGTACGGCCTCGCGATCGAGGTGACCCACGACATCGGCGCCATCAGACCTCCCGCCGGACCTCCGCGGGCATCGGCGTCACCACCGACCCGGCGTACGTCACGCTCGGCCTCAGCCCCTGGCTCAGCGAGCGGGCGCGATGACACTCGGTGACTGTTTCACGTGAAACACGGTCCGGCGCATACGCTCGGATCCATGAGTCTGCGTCTGAGCACCGTGATCCTCCCGTACCGCCGCTGGAGCGAGGGGGGCCGTGGGGCATGGCAGCGGGCGGAGCAGCTCGGGTTCCATACCGGGTACACCTACGACCACCTCTCCTGGCGCACCTTCCGTGACGGCCCGTGGTTCGGTGCCGTGCCCACACTGACCGGAGCCGCCGGTGTCACCGACCGGCTGCGCCTCGGCACGCTCGTGACCTCGCCGAACTTCCGGCACCCGGTGACGCTCGCCAAGGAGCTGATCACCCTCGACGACATCTCCGGCGGCCGGGTCACCCTCGGCATCGGAGCGGGCGGCACCGGCTTCGACGCCACCACGCTCGGCCAGGACCCCTGGACCCCGCGCGAGCGTGCCGACCGGCTCGCGGAGTTCGTCCCGCTGCTCGACCGGCTGCTCTCCCAAGACTCCGTCTCCTACGAGGGCGACTTCTACTCGGCCCACGAGGCCCGCAACATCCCCGGCTGTGTGCAGCGCCCCCGGCTGCCGTTCGCCGTGGCCGCCACCGGCCCTCGCGGCCTCAGGCTCGCCGCCCATCACGGACAGGCCTGGGTGACCACCGGCGACCCCAAGCTGTACGAGAACGGCACCCCCGAGCAGTCGGTCCAGGCCCTGCGCGGCCAGATCGAGAAGCTCGCGGACGCGTGCGCGGCCCTCGGCCGGGACGCGGGCACGCTGGACAAGATCCTGCTCACCGGCTTCACCCCGGACCGCACCCGCCCGCTGGAGTCCCTGGACGCGTTCGTCGACTTCGCCGGCCGCCACCGCGACCTCGGCTTCACGGAGATCGTGCTGCACTGGCCGATCCCCGACTCGGACTTCGCCGTAGACGAGAAGGTCTTCGAGCAGATCGCCATGGAGGCACCGGCCCAGCTGGGCTGACATGACACCGGCCCGGTTGCCGCCACGGAGGCACCGGCCCGGTCGTCCCGGCCCCGCCCGACGTCATCTGTGTCTCATCTGTGCGCCCGGCCGCCCGGTCGTGCGGGCATATGCGGGAGAATGAGGGGGTGACCTCAGCGACTCGACAGCCCGAGACCCCGGCCGCCGCGATACCGCCCCGCCTGATCGCCACGGATCTGGACGGCACCCTGCTGCGCGACGACAAGTCGGTGTCCCCGCGCACGGTCGCGGCCCTCGCCGCCGCCGAGGAGGCGGGCATCGAGGTCTTCTTCGTCACCGGCCGCCCGGCCCGCTGGATGGACGTCGTCAGCGACCATGTCCACGGCCACGGCCTGGCGATCTGCGGCAACGGCGCCGCGGTGGTCGACCTGCACGGCGGCCCCGGTTCCCACCGGTTCGTGAAGGTGCGCGAGCTGGCCAAGGAGAACGCCATCGACGCCGTCGGCCTGCTGCGGGACGCGGCGCCGGGCACGGTCTACGCGATCGAGCAGACGTACGGCTTCCACCAGGAGCCGGACTACCCCAAGCTGCACATGGAGATCCCGGACCACCTCGCGTCCGCCGAGGAGCTGCTGGCGCCGGGCGGGGTCGCGGCCGACGAGCCGGTCCTCAAGATCCTCGCCTTCCACCCGACGATGGACCCGGACGCCTTCCTCACCCTGTCCCGGCTCGCCATCGGCGACCGCGCGAGCGTCACCCGCTCCAGCCCCAGCGCCCTGCTGGAGATCAGCGGCCCCGATGTCTCCAAGGCGAGCACGCTCGCCCTGTGCTGCGCCGAGCGCGGCATCTCGCACGAAGAGGTCGTCGCCTTCGGGGACATGCCCAACGACGTCGAGATGCTCACCTGGGCGGGACGGTCGTACGCCATGGGCAACGCCCACCCGGACGTGATCGCCGCGGCCTCCGGCCGGACCGTCGCCAACAACGACGACGGGGTGGCGGTCGTGATCGAACAACTGCTGGCGGAGCGCTAGACACCGGCTCCCGGCCCTCAGCCGAGCGGCACCCCGCGTGCCGCCAGCCACGGCACCGGATCCACCGCCGAACCCGTCTCCGGGGTGACCCGGACCTCGAAGTGCAGATGCGGACCGGTGGAGTTACCGCTCGTGCCCGACTGGCCGATCCACTGCCCGGGGACCACGTTCTCCCCCTGGTCGACGGCGACGGCGGCGAGATGGGCGTACTGCGTGTAGTAGCCGCCCGGGTGTCCGATCACGATCTCGATGCCGAAGGGGCCTCCGCAGGACACCTTCACCACCCGGCCCGCGCCCGCCGCCCGCACCGGCGTGCCGATCGGCACCGCGAAGTCCTGGCCGGTGTGCCGGTTCGCCCACCGCGCCCCGCCGCTGCCGAACCCCGCCGACAGCTCGTACCCCTCGACCGGCGCGACCCACGCGCCCGCCCCCGGAGCCTGCGGTGGCTGGTCCAGTCGTACGGCACCACGGCACGCACCGGCGGCCACGGAGGCGCCCGCCTGCCCCTGCAACTGCCACCGGGCCTCGTCGAGCTTCTGCTCGATGCCCTTCTTCAGTACGGCGAGTTCGGCGCTCCGCCGCTCCAGCGCCCGCCACGCCCCGGCGGCCCTGGCCTCGTCCGCCACGAGCCGCGCCTCGGCCCGCCGGCTCTTGTCGATCGCGTTGTCGACCGCCAACGCCGTCCGGGAGAAGACGTGCTGACCCCGCATCAACTCGTCCGGGCTGCCGGCGAGGATGATCTGCGCCGCGAGCGGCAGCCCACCGCCGTCGCGGTACTGGGCCCGTGCGATCCGGCCGACATCCTCGTTCAGCACGGCGATCTCCCGCCGCTCCCGGGCCAGGAGTCCGTCCAGGCGCTGCGCCCGCGCCCGCTGCGCCTCGGCCTCGCGGTGCCCCTTCTCGTACTGCCGGCTCGCCACCGCCGCGTCCTGGTAGAGCCGTGCCACCTGCGCGCTGATCCCGAAGTCGTCGTCGCCGCGCCGGCCCGCGCCGTCGTCGGCGGCGTCCGTGGGACGGGCCGCGAGCACCGCCAGCCCGCACAGCAGCGCCGGAACGAGCAGTGGGTGACGGCGAGGTGAGCGCATGTCAGCGATCCTGGCCGGGTCACCCGGGCCCGGTCCTGTTGAGCGCGTACGCCCGGGGGACGCGTTGCTGCGGACGGGTCACCCGTGGGGTGCCTCCCACAGGAGCGTGGTGCCACCGCCGTCCGTCCCGAGACCCGGTCCGTACCCGCTGGAGCCGCCCAGGGACTCCGCTCGCCGCGCGAGGTTGCTCAGGCCGCTGCGCCGGCCGCCCTCGGGGATGCCGACCCCGTCGTCCGCGACGGTCAGCCGGACACCGGGACGGCCGTCCGGCAGCGTCACGGTCGCGTCCACGACGACGTCGATCCGGGAGGCCCGGGCGTGCCGGAACGCGTTGGACAGGGCCTCGCGCAGGGCCGCGACCAGGTTCTTCCCGACGAGGTCGCCGACAGCGGTGTCGACGGGGCCGACGAAGCGGTGGGACGGCCTGAACCCGAGCGGCACGGCGGCCAGGGTGATCTCGCGCAGCACCCGCGTCCGCAGCCCCGCCGGAGCCTCGGCCGGACCCTGCTCCAGGGCGAAGATCGCGGTGCGGATCTCCTGGATGGTGACGTCGAGCGCGTCGACCGCCCTGCCGATCCCGTCCCGCACCTGGGGCACCTGCGACCGGCGCTGCGCGCTCTCCAGCGTCATCCCGGTGGCGAACAGCCGCTGGATGACGAGGTCGTGCAGGTCACGGGCGATCCGGTCACGGTCCTCGTAGACCGCGAGCCGCTCCCGGTCGCGCTGGGTCTCGGCCATCATCAGCGCGAGCGCGGCCTGCGAGGCGAACTGCACCGCGAGCATGCGCTCGTCCTCCGTGAACGGCCGCTCCCCGCGGCCGCGCGGGGCGACGAGCGCGCCGAGCACCCGGCCGTCGCTCTCCAAGGGGAGCATCATGATCGGCCCGCAGACGCCCAGCGGATCACCGGTCACCCGTGGGTCGGTGGCCGCGTCCTCGACGAACACGGCCCGTCCGGCGAGGAGTTCGGCGACCACCTCGTGCTCAGGGCCGACGACCCGGCCGAGGACGTCCGACGGCTCCTCCGAGGCCACAGCGACGATCTCCAGGCCGCCCGCGTCGGCGGGCAGCAGCACGATGCCTGCCGCCGACCGGGACAGCCGGCGGGCCCGCTCGGCGACGACCTGGAGGGCCTCGTCCACGTCGCCGCCGGACAGCAGCGCGGTGGTCACGGCGACCGAGCCGTCGATCCAGCGCTCGCGCTGCTGGGCCGCCTCGTACAGGCGGGCGTTGCCGACGGCGATGCCCGCCTCCGTGGCCAGCACCCGCACGATGTCGAGATCGTCGTCGTCGAACGGCCCGCCCCCGTGCTTCTCCGTGAGGTACAGGTTGCCGAAGACCTCGCCCTGCACACGGATCGGCAGCCCCAGGAAGGAGCGCATCCGCGGATGGTGGGCGGGAAAGCCACACGCGCGCGGATCCGTGGTCAGGTCCGCGAGCAGCACCGGCTCCGGATCCCGGACGATCGCCCCGAGCAGCCCGCGATGCCCATCGGGCAACCGGCCGATGCGGCGGGCGGTCTCCTCGTCGCCCCCGTGGAAGACGAAGTCGGCCAGCCCGTCCCCGCTCTCGTCGACGACCCCGATGGCCGCGTACCGGGCGCCGGTCAGCTCCGCCGCCGTCTCGCAGATACGCTCCAGCGTGGAGTGCAGCTCCAGCCCGCTGCCGACGCACCGCATCGCCTCCAGCAGCTGCGGCACCCGGGCGACCAACTCGGCTTCTGCGGACATGAACCGAGCGTAATAAGCACCCTTTGTTCCAGAAAGTCGAGTCGCTCAAGAGAGGCGAGTCGCTCACGAAGGCCGGGCGCCCACCAGCAGGTCCGCCTGCTCCTCCCGCTCGGCCATCCTCCGCAGCGGCCCTTCGACGGCCGCCAGTTCCGCGTACGCCCCCCGCTGCACAACCCGCCCCCCGTCGAGCACGACCACCTCGTCCACCGCCTCCAATCCGGCCAGTCGGTGGGTGATCAGCAGGGTCGTGCGGCCCTCCGTCGCGGCCAGCAGGTCCGTGGTCAGCGCGTCCGCGGTGGGCAGGTCGAGATGTTCGGCCGGCTCGTCGAGGACGAGCACGGGGAAGTCCGCGAGCAGCGCCCGGGCCAGCGCCAGCCGCTGCCGCTGCCCGCCGGACAGCAGCGCCCCGTGCTCTCCTACGAGGGTGTCGAGCCCGTCGGGCAGGCCGTCCGCCCAGTCCAGCAGCCGGGCCCAGCGCAGCGCGTCCCGCAGCTCGTCCTCGGTCGCGTCCTTCTTCGCGAGGAGCAGGTTCTCGCGCACCGAGCTGTCGAAGAGGTGCGCGTCCTGCGCGCACAGCCCGACCAGCCGCCGTACGTCGTCGCCGTCCAGCTGTCGGGCATCCACACCGGCGAGCGTGTAGGTGCCCGCGTCCGGGTCGAGGAAGCGCAGCAGCACCTGCGCGAGAGTGCTCTTGCCGGAGCCGGACGCGCCGACGACGGCGACCCGCCGACCCTGCGCGAGGGTCAGGTCCAGCCCGGCGAGGGCGTCCCGCCGCTGCCCCGCGTACCGGGCGGACAGGCCCTTCACGACGACGGGGAACGGCGACACGGGCGCCTGCCGGGGCCGCTCGGGCTCCCGGACGGGCTCGGGCGCGTCCAGCACCTCGTACACACGCTCGGCGCTGCGGCGGACCCGCTGGCGGTACTGCACGGCGAGCGGCAGCCCCAGGACCGCCTCGAAGGCGGCCAGCGGGGTGAGGACGACGACCGCCATGGCGACCCCGCTCAGCCGTCCGGCGGCCACCGCCTGGGCTCCGGCGAGGGCGGTGGCGGTGACGGTCAGGCCGCAGACCAGCGCGGTCAGCCCGTCGCCGAGGGCGGTGGCGGTGGCGGCGCGCGAGGCGATCCGGGTCAGCACGGTGTCGGCCCGCCGGGCCTCGGCGGTACGGGCGGGCAGGGCGCCGGCGACGGTCAGTTCGGCGGTGCCGGTGAGCAGGTCGGTCACCCTCGTCGCCAGTTCGCCGCGGGCGGGGGACAGCCTGCGCTCGGCCCTGCGGGAGACCGCGCCGGTGAGAAGCGGGACGCCCGCGCCGGCGGCCAGCAGGCCCACGGCGAGCGCGGCACCGGCCTCGGGCAGCAGCCACGCCGTGAAACCCACGGAGGCGGCGGAGACCGTCACGGCGGCGCCGACCGGCAGCAGCCAACGCAGCCAGTAGTCCTGGAGCGTGTCCACGTCGGCGACGAGCCGGGACAGCAGGTCGCCCCGGCGGGTCGTACGCAGCCCCGCGGGCGCCAGCCGCTCCAGGCGCCGGTAGACGGCGACCCGGGTGTCGGCGAGCATCCGCAGCACGGCCTCGTGCGACACCAGCCGCTCCGCGTACCGGAACACGGCCCGCCCGATCCCGAAGGCCCGGGTCGCCGTCACGGCCACCATCAGATACAGCACGGGCGGCTGCTGCGAGGCCCGCGAGATGAGCCACCCCGAGGTCGCCATCAGCCCGACGGCACTGCCGAGCGCGAGACTCCCGAGCAGCATGGCGAGCGCGAGCCGGCCGCGCCGGGGGCCGGACATGGCACGGACCCGGGCGAGGACACCGCCTGTGCGTGCCGGCGGTGCGGTGGTCCCGGGATCGTCGGAATCGGGGGCACCTTCCTCGACGGTGGGAGCCCCAGCCGCCCTGGCCACCACCTCCGCCGGCAGGTGCGCCGCCGGTTCGGCCAGCCGCACCACCCGGTCCGCCACCCCCAGCAACGCCGGCCGGTGCACGACGAGCAGGACCGTCCGTCCCACCGCCAGCCGCCGTACCGCCGCCACGACCTCCGCCTCGGTCGCCCCGTCCAGCGCCGCCGTCGGTTCGTCGAGGAGGAGCACCGGCCGGTCCGCGAGGAACGCCCGGGCCAGCGCGAGCCGTTGCCGTTGCCCGGCGGAGAGCCCGGCCCCGTCCTCACCGAGCACGGTGTCGGCCCCGAGCGGCAGCGCGTCCACGAACTCCAGCGCCCCCGCGTCCCGCAGCGCCTGCCGTACGGCGGACTCGTCGGCGTCGGGACGGGCCAGCCGTACGTTCTCCGCGATCGTGCCCGCGAACAGCTGCGGCCGCTGCGGCACCCAGGCGATCCGGGACCGCCACGCCGCCGGGTCGACCTCGGCGAGATCGACGTCCCCGATCCGCACCCGGCCTGCGGACGGCCGTACGAAACCCAGAAGGACGTTGAGCAAGGTCGACTTGCCCGCGCCGCTGGGGCCGACCAGCGCGACCGTCTCGCCGGGCTCGACCGTGAAGGAGACGTCCGCCACGGCGTCCTCGGCGCGTCCCGGGAAGCGGACCGTGACGCCCTCGAAGGCGAAGCCGCCCTCGGGCACCGCGCGGGTCCCCGGCTCCGGTACCGGCGTCTCCAGGACCTCGAAGATCTCCTCGGCGGCCGCCAGTCCCTCCGCCGCCGCGTGGTACTGCGCGCCCACCTGACGCAGCGGCAGGTACGCCTCGGGCGCCAGGATGAGGATGACGAGACCGTCGTAGAGGTGCATCTCGCCGTGGACGAGCCGCATGCCGATCGTCACGGCGACCAGCGCCACCGAGAGGGTCGACAGCAGCTCCAGGGCGAAGGAGGAGATGAAGGCGATCCGTAGCGTCCGCATGGTCGCCTGGCGGTACTCGCCGGTGATGCGCCGGATCGACGCGGCCTGCGCCTTGGCCCGGCCGAACACCTTGAGCGTCGGCAGGCCCGCGACCACGTCCAGGAAGTGCCCCGACAGCCGGGACAGCAGCCGCCACTGACGGTCCATCCGGGACTGGGTGGCCCAGCCGATCAGCATCATGAAGACCGGGATGAGCGGCAGGGTCCCGACAATGATCGCCGCCGACACCCAGTCCTCGGTCACGATCCGCGCGAGCACCGCCACCGGCACGACCACCGCGAGCCCCAACTGTGGGAGGTAGCGGGAGAAGTAGTCATCGAGGGCGTCGATCCCCCGGGTGGCGAGGGCGACCAGCGAGCCGGTGCGCTGTCCGCTCAGCCACCCGGGCCCCAGAGCCGTGGCCCGTTCCAGCAGCCGTCCCCGCAGCTCCGACTTCACCGCCGCGCTCGCGCGGTGCGCGGCGAGTTCGGTGAGCCAGGAGACGAGCCCGCGCCCGACGGCCACGGCCGCCAACAGCAGCAGGGGAGTACGGAGTTCGGCGGCCACGAGACCGTGCTGGAAGGCGCCGACCACGATCTCGGCGATGAGCATCGCCTGGGCGATGACCAGCAGGGCCCCGACGGCGCCCAGGCCGACCACGGCCCCCATGAAGAGGCGGGTGGCCCGGGCGTAGCGCAGCAGACGCGGATCGATTGGTTTCACGTGAAACACACCTCAGTGCGTGACGTCGGCGGCGATGTGCTGGGTCCCGATGCGCTTGCGGAAGACCCAGTAGGTCCAGCCCTGGTAGAGCATGACCATCGGTGTGGCGATCACCGCCAGCCAGGTCATGATCTTCAGGGTGTACGGGCTCGACGAGGCGTTGGTGACCGTCAGGCTCCAGTCCGGGTCGAGCGTGGACGGCATGACGTTCGGGAACAGCGTCAGGAAGAGCATCGCCACCGCGGCCACGATGGTGACCCCGGACAGCGCGAACGACCAGCCCTCACGCCCCGCCTGATTGGCCACCAGGGCGGCGACGAGCGCACCCACGGCGACCACCATGGCGACCAGGCTCTTGCCGTCGCCGCTGTCGACCTGGGTCCACAGCAGGAAGACCAGCGCGAGGACGGCGGTGACGAGACCGACCCGCAGGGCCAGTGTCCGCGCCCGCTCCCGGATCTCCCCGACCGTCTTGAGGGCCGTGAAGACCGTGCCGTGGAAGGTGAACAGGGTCAGCGTCACCAGGCCGCCGAGCAGGGCGTACGGGTTGAGCAGGTCCCAGAGGCCGCCGACGTACTCGAAGTTCCGGTCGAGCTTCACGCCGTGCACGATGTTGCCGAAGGCCACGCCCCACAGGAACGCGGGGAGCAGCGAGGTCCAGAAGATCGCGGTCTCCCAGGTGCGTTGCCAGTTCTCCTCGGGCCGCTTCGCCCGGTACTCGAAGGCGACCCCGCGGACGATCAGGCAGACCAGGATGACCAGCAGCGGCAGATAGAAGCCGGAGAAGAGGGTGGCGTACCACTCGGGGAAGGCGGCGAAGGTCGCACCGCCGGCGGTGAGCAGCCACACCTCGTTGCCGTCCCAGACGGGACCGATGGTGTTGATCAGGACGCGCTTCTCGACCCGGTTCCGGGCGAGCAGTTTGGTGAGGACGCCGACCCCGAAGTCGAAGCCCTCCAGGAAGAAGTAGCCGGTCCACAGGACGGCGATCAGGACGAACCAGACGTCGTGAAGTTCCATGACTCGCTCTCCCTCGGCCTAGTACGAGAAGGCCATCGGCTTGTCGGCGTCACGCGCGTCCCCGCCGATCTTCGTGGGCGGGTTGAGGTCGGCCTCGGTGAGTTCGGGCGGGCCGAGCTTCACGTACTTCAGCATCAGCTTGACCTCGACGACGGCGAGGATCGCGTACAGCGCGGTGAAGGTGATCATCGAGATGAGGACCTCGGTCTGCGAGACGCCGGGGGAGACCGCGTGCCGGGTCTGCAGGACGCCGTAGACGACCCACGGCTGGCGGCCCATCTCGGTGAAGATCCAGCCCCAGGAGTTGGCGATCAGCGGGAAGCCGAGGGTCCAGATGGCCACCAGCCAGTAGAGCCGGCCGAGCTTGGGGCTGAGGGCCTTGTTCCTGAAGAGGACCAGGTTCGGCACCTCGTCCTCGCCGACCCGCAGGTGCTGGGGCAGCAGGAACTTCTTGCGGGTCAGCCAGAGTCCGAGCATGCCGACTGCGAGGGACGCCATGCCGAAGCCGATCATCCAGCGGAACGCCCAGAAGGCGACGGGGGTGTTGGGCCGGTAGTCGCCGGGGCCGTACTTCTCCTGCTCGGCCTTGTTGGTGTCGTTGATGCCGGGCACGTACGAGGTGAAGTCGTCGTCGGCGAGGAAGGACAGCACGCCGGGCACGGACAGCTCGACGGTGTTGTGGCCCTTGCTGACGTCGCCGTAGGCGAAGATCGAGAAGGGCGCGGACTTCTGGCCGTCCCACAGGGCCTCGGCGGCGGCCATCTTCATCGGCTGCTGCTTGAACATGACCTTGCCGAGGGTGTCCCCGCTGATCGCGGTGAGCAGACCGGCGACGACCACGGTGATCAGGCCGAGGCGCAGCGAGGTCTTCATCACCCTGATGTGCTTCTTGCGGAACAGATGGAAGGCCGCGATGCCGACCATGAACGCGCCACCGGTCAGGAAGGACGCGCTGAGCGTGTGGAAGGCCTGGGCGAGCGCGGTGTTCTGGGTCAGTACCAGCCAGAAGTCGGTGAGTTCGGCCCGGCCCTTCGCCTCGTTGATCCGGTAGCCGACCGGGTGCTGCATCCACGAGTTCGCCGCGAGGATGAAGTACGCCGACAGGATCGTGCCGATCGAGACCATCCAGATGCAGGCCAGGTGGATCTTCTTGGGCAGCTTGTCCCAGCCGAAGATCCACAGGCCGATGAAGGTGGACTCGAAGAAGAAGGCGATCAGGGCCTCGAAGGCGAGCGGGGCGCCGAAGACGTCGCCGACGAAGCGCGAGTAGTCGGACCAGTTCATGCCGAACTGGAACTCCTGCACGATGCCGGTGACCACGCCCATCGCGATGTTGATCAGGAACAGCTTGCCCCAGAACTTGGTGGCCCTGAGGTACTTCTCCTTCTCGGTGCGCACCCACGCCGTCTGCAGTCCGGCCGTCAGGGCGGCGAGCGAGATCGTCAGCGGGACGAAGAGGAAGTGGTAGACGGTGGTGATGCCGAACTGCCATCGCGCCAGGGTCTCCGGCGCCAGAGCCAGGTCCACGGCCGCTCCTTAACTACGCGCTTGTGAAAGCGTTCACATTCACAAGCTAGTATGCCGCACCTCCTTTCGACAGACGAAGGGGGGTCCCGATTACCGCCGGGAACCCCCCTGTGATCCTGACCCTGACCAGCGAGAACGCGCGGCCGGTGTGAGCTAGAGCTCCTTTCGGAAGCCCTCCGCCACCTTCAGGAAGATGTCGTTCGCCTCGGCCTCGCCGACCGTGACCCGCACGCCCTCGCCCACGAACGGCCGTACGACCACGCCGTGCTCCTCGCAGGCCGCCGCGAAGTCGACCGTGCGCTCCCCCAGCCTCAGCCACACGAAGTTGGCCTGCGTCTCGGGCACCGTCCAGCCCTGGCCGCGCAGTCCCTCGACCACCCGGGCCCGCTCGCAGACCAGGGAGCCGACCCGCCCCAGCAGTTCGTCCTCGGCGCGCAGCGAGGCGATCGCCGCCTCCTGGGCGAGCTGGCTCACCCCGAACGGCACCGCCGTCTTGCGCAGCGCCGCGGCCACCGGCTCGTGGGCGATGGCGAAGCCGACCCGGAGGCCCGCGAGGCCGTACGCCTTGGAGAAGGTGCGCAGCACACAGACGTTGGGCCGGGTGCGGTACAGCTCCACGCCGTCCGGGACCTCGGGGTCGCGGATGAACTCGCGGTAGGCCTCGTCGAGCACCACCAGCACGTCGCTCGGCACCCGGTCGAGGAAGCGCTCCAGCTCGGCCCGGCGCACGACCGTGCCGGTCGGGTTGTTGGGGTTGCAGACGAAGATCAGGCGCGTGCGGTCGGTGATCGCGTCGGCCATCGCGTCCAGGTCGTGCACATCGCCCTCGGTCAGCGGCACCCGCACCGACCGCGCGCCGCTGATCTGCGTGATGATCGGGTACGCCTCGAAGGAGCGCCAGGCGTAGATCACCTCGTCGCCCGGTCCCGAGGTCGCCTGGATCAGCTGCTGCGCGACGCCGACCGAGCCGGTGCCGGTGGCCAGGTGGGAGAGCGGGACGCCGAAGCGGTCGGACAGTTCGTTCATCAGGCCGGTGCAGGCCATGTCCGGGTAGCGGTTGAACGAGGAGGCCGCGGCCGTGACCGTCTCCATCACGCCGGGCAGCGGCGGATAGGGGTTCTCGTTGGAGGACAGCTTGTAGGCCACCGGGCCGTCGGCGGCGGCCGGCTTGCCGGGCTTGTAGGTGGGGATACCCTCCAGCTCGGCGCGCAGCCTGGGGCTCGTCTCGCTCACCGCAGTCCTCCTCGTGGCGTTTTCAATACTGCTCACCTTAAGAGGATTGGGCGGTCGTGCGTACCGACCCGGTTCGATGTAACCGCTGGTAGCACCTGAACCTCATCAGCCCCACCGGCATCACGGGCATCACCGTACGAAGGCAGACGAATCCAGGGGCGCGGATACATATATCTACGCGCCGGTGGTGCGCGCCGTGGCGCGCATCGCCCGTGAAGGTGAGTTGAGACCTCTTCGAAACATGAGGGACTTGGCAGGCTTGTGCGGGCCGACAAGTCACGTATTGGCATTGAACCGTTCAACTCCCTTGCTTTCCCAGGAGTTTGACACCTGATGACCTTGCAGAAACGTGTCTGTCAACGCGTGCATATGCGTCCGCCCTACCCCACCGCATGAGCCCTACTATCGGCTCGCCATGACAGCAGCAGGGAAGCACCAGGTGAGCCGCGCGGAAACCTCACGTCGAGGCAGCCGGCCGGGTCGGGCGGGCATCAGAGACGTGGCCGCCGCCGCCGGAGTCTCCATCACGACCGTGTCCGACGCCCTGAACGGCAAGGGCAGGCTCCCGGACGCCACCCGCCGCCATGTCCGCGAGGTCGCCGACAGACTGGGCTACCGCCCGTCGGCCGCGGCCCGAACCCTCCGTACCGGCAAGTCCGGACTGATCGGTCTGACCGTGACCACGTACGGGGATGAACCTTTCACCTTCACGGAGTTCGCGTACTTCGCCGAGATGGCCAGGGCCGCCACCTCGGCCGCGCTCGCCCGCGGCTACGCGCTCGTCATCCTCCCGGCGACCTCGCGCCACGACGTGTGGTCGAACGTCGCCCTGGACGGCACCGTGGTCATCGACCCCTCCGACCAGGACCCGGTCGTCAGCGAACTGGTCCGGCAGGGTTTACCGGTCGTCTCCGACGGCCGCCCGGCCGGCGCGCTGCCGGTCACCGCGTGGGTCGACAACGACCACGAGGCCGCCGTCCTCGGCATCCTCGACCACCTGGCCGACGCCGGCGCCCGCCGCATCGGCCTGCTGACCGGGACCACCACGGACACGTACACGCATCTGTCGACCACCGCGTATCTGCGCTGGTGCGAGCAGGTCGGCCAGGATCCGGTGTACGAGGCCTATCCGGCGCACGACCCGTGCGCGGGGGCCGTCGCCGCGGACCGGCTGCTCGCCCGGCCCGACCGCCCCGACGCCGTCTACGGCCTCTTCGACCCCAACGGCACCGATCTGCTGGCCGCCGCCCGCCGCTACGGGCTGCGGGTGCCGGACGACCTGCTGATCGTGTGCTGCTCCGAGTCCACGGTGTACGCCAGCACCGAGCCGCCCGTCACCACGCTCTCCCTGAAACCGCGTCGCATCGGCACCGCCGTCGTGCAGTTGCTCATCGACGCCATCGAGGGGGTCGAGTCGGACCAGCCGGTCGAGCAGGTGATACCGACGGAGCTGATCGTGCGGACCTCGTCGCAGCGGCGGGCGCCACGGACGACGGTGAGTCCGCCGCGGTCGCCCGAGAAGGGGTGAGCGGGGGCGGTACGGGGTGAGTGGGAGCGGTACGGGGGTGCTTGTCGCGCTCCCCGGCGGGCGTGGCGGTGTGCTCCGCAGGGTGCCGCGGTGTGGGTCATCGCACTGCGGGCCGCCGTTCGAAGGGTCGTAGGACGGTCGAAGAGCCGTGGCCCGAGGGACGAAGCCCGGCCCAATCGGGGCGAATGCCGCGGTGAACAGGAGCCTTGCTCCGATTCACCACCCCTGGGTCATCACATGGCGCGATCCGCATTCCTATGATGGGCCCACGACACCGCGGGGCCGCTGCGACCAGGCAGTCCGAAGCGGTGCAGATGCGGCGCGATGGTGGAGGGGTCTGATGACTCAGGGGGCCGGTCAGGGACCCGAGGTGGAGCGGACGACGACGTTCCGCGACTTCCGGGTGCCCGCGTATGTGCACGAGACCGGTCCGTACGGCCATGACACCCACCCCGGCGATGTCGCGCCGCCCCATGAGGAGGCGTACTCCGAGGAGTACACGCCCACGGAGCGGGACCTTCCGGTCGTCGACCCCGCGTCATCGGCTTCGACCGCGCCCTCGGTCTCAGCCTCTGCCTCGGCCGAGGAGGGTGTCGGGCCGCTGTTCGTCGTCGGTGACGTCCACGGCTACCTCGACGAACTGATGGCCGCACTCCAGGAGAAGGGCCTCGTCGACGCGGACGGCAACTGGTGCGCGGGCACCGCCCGGCTGTGGTTCCTCGGCGACTTCACCGACCGCGGCCCCGACGGCATCGGCGTCATCGACCTCGTGATGCGGCTGTCCGCGGAGGCGGCCGCGGCCGGCGGCTACTGCAAGGCCCTCATGGGCAACCACGAACTGCTGCTGCTCGGCGCCAAGCGGTTCGGCGACACCCCCGTCAACTCCGGCGCGGGCACCGCCACCTTCCAGGCGGCCTGGCTGCTCAACGGCGGCCAGAAGACCGACATGGACCGCCTCCAGGACCACCACCTGCAGTGGATGTCCCGCCTCGACGCGGTCGAGGAGGTCGACGGTCACCTCCTCGTCCACTCCGACACCACCGCCTACCTCGACTACGGCGACTCGATCGAGGCGGTCAACGACACCGTCCGCGAGACGATCACGCGCAACGACGCGGACGAGGTGTGGGACCTGTTCCGCAAGTTCACCAAGCGCTTCTCCTTCCGCGACGAGGGCGGCGCCGACCATGTGCGTTCCCTGCTCGATACGTACGGCGGCACTCGCATCGTTCATGGGCACAGCCCGATTCCCTACCTTCTCGGTGAGGTGGGTTCAGAGGACGGAGAGGATGGTTCCGGTCCGGTCGTCGACGGGCCGCATGTCTACGCGGGAGGACTCGCCATCGCGATGGACGGCGGCGTGACCATGGCCGGAAAGCTGCTGGTCCAGCAACTGCCCCTGGATATCTGACCCTTCCGGGGGCAGATGTGACCCCATGCCGGACTGAGTCGCGACAGCCCAGGCCAGAGGCCAATTTCTGGAAACCCCCTGTCACCCTGTGCCGTCGCCGCTCTACCATCGGCTTATCCGTAGCAGGCTCCCCTCCGTTTCTGCCCGACGGCTCGTTGGCATGCGAGCCCCAAGCCCTACGGAGCATCGGGGGATGCACATGAACAGCGTTCCGCAGCACCTGCACACCGAGGACCGCCAGGAGTACGAGCGGATCCTCGATGAGGCGCTGCGCTCCGCACCACAACGCCCTGATCTGGCCGCTGTCGGACAGCGGCTGAACGCCGAACAGCTGCGCACCATGGCGCTCAACGCCACCGCGATCATCACGGCGGCCGCGGCGACCGAGTACCAGCACTACGTGAAGGTCCGCGAGGAACAGCGCCGCCCGGCGCCGTCCACCCTGTCGCCCGTGCACGAACCCGGCCCCGCCGAGTCGGGTACGAGCGCGATGGGGCTCGCCGCCACCATGGGGGAGGTCACCGAGACCGCCGGCGCGGGTGCCGTCGCCGTCGCCGCGGTCCTCACCCCCGTCCTCGCCGGCATAGCCGCGGCGATCTTCCTGCTCGTGGGCTACCTCCTGAAGATGCTGAACCCGGACGCGACCCTGGCCAAGGCCATGATCACCTTCGGCTGGGTCTTCGGTGCCCTGACCGCGGCCGCGATCCTGGTCGCCGCCGTCGGACTGCTGCTCACCGCCCTGCGCAACCGGCCCTCGCCGGACAAGGAGTACGGCGAGCCGCACGGGGAGGTGGCGCAGGCCAGGGACGCCTGGCGCGAGGCCCTGCTGGAGCGGGGCATCCTGCCGTTCCTCCGCGAGGCCCTGGCCGACCCCGGCACCGCCGCGCTGCACCACACGGCACCGCCGGCTCCCAGCCGTATGCCGAACCTCGGCTACGGCCGTCCCGGCTTCACCAGCCCCGACGAAGGAGCCGGCGGCGCCCGGCCGAGCTTCACCAGCCCGGACTACACCAGCCCGGACTTCGGGGGGCCGGAACACCAGCCGGACTGACCGACCCCCCGGCTTGCGCCCCTCACTTCGGGGGAGCGCAAGCCGGATGTCCGTGCGAGGCCGGTCGGCCGGGGCGGGGTCAGCGAGACCCCCAGGTCGCCCCCGCTCCTCGCACGCTCCGACCGGACAACGGTCAGTCCGCGATCGGCAGATAGACCCGGTTGCCCGCTGCCGCGAACTCCTTCGACTTCTGGGCCATGCCCTGCTCGATCTCCTCCTGGCTGTCGCCGTGGCGGCGGCGGATGTCCTGGGAGATCTTCATCGAGCAGAACTTCGGTCCGCACATGGAGCAGAAGTGGGCCGTCTTGGCCGGCTCGGCCGGGAGCGTCTCGTCGTGGAACTCCCGGGCCGTGTCCGGGTCGAGGGCCAGGTTGAACTGGTCCTCCCAGCGGAACTCGAAGCGGGCGTCCGACAGGGCGTCGTCCCACTCCTGTGCGCCAGGGTGTCCCTTGGCGAGGTCCGCCGCATGGGCCGCGATCTTGTAGGTGATGACGCCGGTCTTGACGTCGTCACGGTTGGGCAGGCCCAAGTGCTCCTTGGGCGTGACGTAGCAGAGCATCGCCGTGCCCCACCAGGCGATCATCGCGGCGCCGATGCCGGAGGTGATGTGGTCGTACGCCGGAGCGACGTCCGTGGTCAGCGGGCCGAGCGTATAGAACGGAGCTTCATCGCAGATCTCCTGCTGAAGGTCGATGTTCTCCTTGATCTTGTGCATCGGGACATGTCCCGGGCCCTCGATCATGGTCTGTACGTTGAAACGCTTGGCGATCGTGTTGAGTTCCCCGAGCGTCCTCAACTCCGCGAACTGCGCCTCGTCGTTGGCGTCCGCGATCGAGCCGGGCCTGAGGCCGTCGCCGAGCGAGTACGTCACGTCGTACGCGGCGAGGATCTCGCACAGTTCCTCGAAGTTCTCGTAGAGGAACGACTCCTTGTGGTGCGCCAGGCACCAGGCCGCCATGATCGAGCCGCCGCGCGAGACGATGCCCGTCTTGCGGTTCGCCGTCAGCGGGACGTACGGCAGCCGCACGCCCGCGTGGACCGTCATGTAGTCCACGCCCTGCTCGGCCTGCTCGATGACCGTGTCCTTGTAGATCTCCCAGGTCAGCTCCTCGGCCCGGCCGTCGACCTTCTCCAGGGCCTGGTAGAGCGGCACCGTGCCGATGGGGACGGGGGAGTTGCGCAGCACCCACTCGCGGGTGGTGTGGATGTTGCGCCCTGTGGACAGGTCCATGACCGTGTCGGCGCCCCAGCGGGTCGCCCAGGTCATCTTCTCCACCTCCTCCTCGATGGAGGAGGTGACCGCGGAGTTGCCGATGTTGGCGTTGACCTTCACCAGGAACCGCTTCCCGATGATCATCGGCTCGATCTCCGGGTGGTTGACGTTGGCCGGCAGCACCGCGCGGCCCGCCGCGATCTCCTCGCGCACCACCTCGGGGTCGACGTTCTCGCGGACGGCCACGAACTCCATCTCGGGCGTGATCTCGCCCCGGCGCGCATACGCGAGTTGTGTGACCGCACTGCCGTCCCGACTGCGGCGCGGCAGCCGGGGGCGGCCGGGGAACACCGCGTCGAGGTTGCGCAGGTTCCCGCCGCGCGGCGAGGTGTGCTTGATGCCGTCGTCCTCGGGACGGACGGGGCGGCCCGCGTACTCCTCGGTGTCGCCGCGGGTGACGATCCAGTTCTCCCTGAGCGGGGTGAGACCCCGGCGGACGTCCGTCTCGGTGAGGGGATCGGTGTACGGGCCCGACGTGTCGTACAGCGTGACCGACTGCCCGTTGGTGAGGTGCACCTGACGGACCGGCACCCGCAGATCGGGGCGCGATCCCTCCAGATACCCCTTGTGCCAGCCCAAGTTGGAGGCAGGCGTGCGCGCGTCCTTGATGGTCATGAGACCTACTCCCTACGCCGGCATTACCCGGTAACAGGTTCGGCGGTCGACGCAGCGGTTTCCGTCTGCCGACGTTTCGTGGGGAACATCACTCGGCTTCGGTGATGTTCCACGTGAAACATCGCTGGGACGGAGGTCAGCGCCCTCTCAGCCCGGTGCTCCGAGCTCCCGCGTGTACAAAGGTGGCTCAACGCTAGCGTCAATTCGGGCGCGGTGAACAGAGGGCCCCTGCCGTTCTTGCGATGATCGGGCGGTGACCACCCCACATCAGCCCCCGTACCCCCCGTCCGAGCCCCCGCGCCGGCCGGGCGCCGGAAACGGCAGCCCTGGAGGGGGCAACGGCCGAGGCGCCGGACCCGACACCGGTGGCTGGGACGCGTTCGGACACGGGCAGGGTCCCGGCCCGGGGCGGGACCAGGGGCAAGGCCCGGACCAGGGTCCGGGCCGCCCGCAGGGGCCGAGGCAGGTTCAGCGGCCGGGACCGGGCCCGAGGCCGGAGCAGGGGGCAAGGCCGCCGGGACCGGCGCAGGGGTACCCGCAGGAGTACGGGACCGTCGGCAGTGGTCCCGGACATGGTTACGGCGGTCAGGGGCAGGGCCCCGGCAGTGTCCCTGGTCGCAACCCCAGCGACGGGCGGGGGCAGGGACACGGACACGGTCCCGATGACGGTCATGGACACCACCCCGGTAGCGAGCACGGCCACCACCACGGATCCGGCGACGGCCCGGGCCACGGAGGAGCCCCAGGCCACCGAGGCGACGGCGCTCGCGGAGACGACGGCGGCCACAAAGACGATGGCGGTCACGGAGACGGCGGTGGTCACGGAGACGGCGGCCACGGCCATTCGCACGGCCACAGTCACAGTCACGGCCCGGCGGCCCCCGTCTCCCAGCACCTGCGCAAGGTCATCGCGGCGATCCTCATCCCGTTCGGCGCGGCGGTCCTGGTCGGGCTCGCCGTGCTCTGGCCCGGCGGGGCCCCGGCGCACGAGCGCACCGGCGTCGGCTTCGACCGCCAGACCCAGCAGGCCACGGTCTCCAAGGTCGTGAGCGTCAGCTGCAAGTCGGTGAACGCCTCGGGCGGGAACGCGATCGGGGACACCTCCAGCGGCTCCTCCACGCAGCAGCAGGCGAACTCCACCTGCAAGAAGGCGACGGTCCGGGTCGACACCGGCAAGGACAAGGGCCGTACCTTCACGGAGATCGTCCAGCCGGACCAGTCGCGGCAACTGCACGAGGGCGAGAAGGTCGTGGTCGCCTACGAGCCCTCCGCGCCCAGGGACCTGCAGTACTCGGTCACCGACGTCAACCGCAGGTTCCCGATGGCCCTGCTCGCCGGCATCTTCGCGCTCGCCGTCGTGGTCGTCGGACGGATGCGCGGTGTCATGGCGCTGATCGCACTGGCCGTCAGCTTCCTGCTGCTGAACTTCTTCGTCCTGCCCGCGATCCTCCAGGGCTCGAACCCGCTGCTCGTGGCGGTGGTCGGGTCGAGCGCCATCATGCTGATCGCCCTCTACATGTGCCACGGCCTCTCGGCCCGCACCTCCGTGGCGGTGCTCGGCACCCTGATCTCCCTGGTGCTGATCGGCTTCCTGGGCTCGCTGTTCATCGGCTGGGCCGCGCTCACCGGCAACACCGACGACAACACCGGGCTGATCCACGGGCTGTACCCGTCGATCGACATGAGCGGTCTGCTGCTCGCCGGCGTCATCATCGGCTCGCTCGGTGTCCTCGACGACGTGACGGTCACACAGACGTCCGCGGTCTGGGAGCTGCACGAGGCCAACCCGACGATGGGCTGGCGCGGGCTGTACCGGGCCGGCATCCGGATCGGCCGCGACCACATCGCGTCCGTCGTCAACACGCTCGTGCTCGCCTACGCGGGCGCCGCGCTGCCTCTGCTGCTCCTGTTCTCGATCGCGCAGTCCAGCGTGGGCACGGTCGCCAACAGCGAGCTGGTCGCCGAGGAGATCGTCCGCACCCTGGTCGGCTCGATCGGCCTGGTCGCCTCCGTGCCCGTCACCACGGCCCTGGCGGCCCTGGTGGTCTCGGCGGACCGGCCGGGCACGAAGCCGGCTTCGGCGGGAACGGGTTCGGGGGCGCCGGTACCGGTCGGCGCCACGAGCGTGAGCGCCGGAACGGCCGACGGCCGCCCGGCGCAGGGCCGCGGCGGAAAGGGCCGCCGCCGCAGGCACTGAGGACTGCCTCACGCAGGGTGGCACGACCGCACGGCTCCCCGCGCGCACCGGCACAGGTGGCCGGAGCGCACCGGCAAGACCCGGGCGGGCATCCACAGGCTGTGGACACACCATCGCGGGCGCGGAACGCCACGACCTGGCTCCGGGTACGGCTAGGGACACCCTGGACCGAACCCACCCCGGCAACGGCTTCCCAATCCCCGGCGACTTCCTCGCCCCCGGCACCATGTAGCCGCCAGCCCGGCAGAAGCGTTCCTGCACCTCCCCGAACCGCGACGAAGCGTTACGCCCGCACCCTGCCGAAACGCTTCACCCCGCGCTCTGTTCCTCCGCCAGGATCCGGTCCAGCGCCTCGTCGAGGTGTGCGTCGAAGTCGGCCATCGCAGCCTCCTGCCCCAACGGCACCAGTTTGTCCGTGCGGTCCAGGAAGGCGATGATCGGCGCCGTCGACGACCTGAACAGCGCCTGGTCGCCGCCGACCTGAAGCCTGATCAGCACGTCCCCCAGCAGGTCGGAGCCGGCGGGCGCGACCCGTACGTCTCCCTCCCCGCACGGCCGCCCCACCCCGTCGATCAGCAGCTCACGGCCGAACGCCCAGGTCACCGGAGCGTCACCGGGCAGATGGAAGGTCAGCCGGACGGCATAGGGGTCGCACGCCTCGTACCGCAGCTCGACCGGAATACGGAAGGAGAGCTCCTCGGAGACGAGAAAGCTCATCATGACCTCTGCCTGTACGGACTCGCGCATGGCCTACCCCGTGATCTGCCGTCGACTGGCCGGGAATCATCCCTCTGACACTGGTGGCATCTTGCTGAAAGTATGCGACAGATCACAAGGAGTGAGTTTTCAGATACTGATAGAGATCGCCAGCGACCCCATCAGTCGCCCGATTTCCCCTTGCAGTTGCCGGGCCGCCGCCAGCAGCCGGTCCGCCTGATGGGCTGGAAGGGAGATCGCCATCGTGGCCGCAGTGTCACCCACCGTGATCGGGATCGCCGCGCAGACCGTACCGAGCGCGTACTCCTGACGCTCGATCACCGGCTCCATCCGGCCGGTCCGTTCGAGCCGTCGTAGCAAATGGTGGCTGTCGCGCACGGTGTAGGGGGTGATGGACTGGACGGGATAGCGGTCGAGGTGATCGCGCCGGGCCTCCTCGTCCAACTGGGCCAGCAGACACTGCCCGATGGCGTGCGCGTGCCCGGTCTCGCGGAAGTCCGCCCACTCCTCCACGGCCGGGTTGCCCGGGGTGTCGGAGACGCAGACGACGTCGATCTCGCCGTCCCGGTAGAGCGCGTAGTAGACGGGTACGCCGATCACGTCGCGCCAGTGCGCGAGCGCCTCGACGACCGTGCTGCGACGTTTCTCCTGTGCTCCGCTGCTGCTCAGCCGTTCGGCGGCCTCGCCGAGGAAGAACAGGCCCTTGTCGCGCCGCAGATAGCCCTCGTGGACCAGGGTGCGCAGCAGGTGGTAGGCCGTGGGCAGGGCCAGCCCGGTCTCGCGGGCGAGCTGCTTGGCGGGGGCGCCGTGCTCGTGCTCCGCGACGGATTCAAGGAGCCGCATTGCTCGCTGGACGGACCCGATCAGGGTCACGGAGTGGGGCTGCTCGGACTGGGCGGACGCCGCCGCCTGGACGGGTACGTGGATCTCCGCGGGTGCGGTGTCAGCCGTGGCCAAGGGTCACTCCCGGAGCGCGAGGGGGCAGCCCGTGCGGGGAACACGGGAGGGTGTGGACTCCGCTCGCGGGGGTCGCCCCCGCGTCGAATTCCGGACTCTAACGCTCCGCCACCGCACGCATACGGGCTGTCCAGGAAACTTCCCCCGCCCGAGGGAACAGGTCTTTCCTGTTACCGGTCGCCCCACCCGCTCCGGCGACTCACCAGTCGCTGCGCGAGGTGGAACTCGACATGAACTTCCGTACGACGTAGATCAGTCCGCCGACCAGGGCCACGAAGATCAGCGCCTTGAAGAGCAGGCCGATGACGAAGCCGACGACCGTCGCTATCAGCCCGCCGAACACGACCAGGGCGATGATCGGCACCGCGACCCACTTCACCCACCACGGCAGCCCGGAAAAGATCTCTCCCATCGCCCTTACCTCTCTGAAGTCCGGCACTCTGTCGCCGGATCACCGATGTCTGCCTTCGATGCTAGGGCCGGGAGGGGGTCCGGCGGGGGCCTCGCATCCCTTGTCCTCCCCTGACCGAACCCCTAGGGAACCCCGAGGTCCGAGGTCAGCTCTCCGGGGGAGAGAACACCACCATGACCCGCAGGTCCTCGCTGATGTGGTGGAACTTGTGGGCCACCCCGGCCGGCACGTAGACCACGCTGCCGCGGGCCACCTGGGTGGTCTCCATGCCCACGGTGATCGCCGCGCGGCCGCTCACCACGAAGTACACCTCGTCCTGGTGGTGCGGCTGCTGCGGGTCCTGGGTGCCCGCGTCGAGCGCGTACAGGCCGACCGACATGTTCCGCTCCCGCAGGAACTGCAGGTAGGCGCCGTCGTTGGCGGCGCGCTCCGCCTCCAGTTCGTCCAACCGGAATGCCTTCATCGACTTCTTCCGCCCTCGCCGTACTCGTGGCCGATCTCTTCTGCCACGATCAGACACATGAAGAATTTCGTAGTCAAGACGATCGCCAACGCGGGCGCCCTGGCGGTCGCGGTCTGGCTGCTCGACAAGATCACCCTGACCGGTGACAGCACGGGCAAGAAGGTCTGGACGCTGATCCTCGTCGCGCTGGTGTTCGGCCTGGTCAACTTCCTGGTCAAGCCGATCGTGAAGGTGCTCGCCTTCCCGGTGGTCATCCTCACGCTCGGCCTGTTCACGCTCGTCGTCAACGCCCTGATGCTGCTGCTCACCTCGTGGCTCGCCGACAAGCTGGACCTGAGCTTCCACGTGGAGGGCTTCTGGACCGCGGTCCTGGGTGGCCTGATCATCTCGATCGTGTCCTGGGCGCTGCACATGGTGCTGCCCGACGAGGACTGAGCACGCGGTGACCTATCGCGTGTGCTTCGTCTGCACCGGCAACATCTGCCGTTCGCCGATGGCCGAGTCCGTCTTCCGCGCCCGGGTCGCGGAGGCCGGTCTCGACGGCCTGGTCGAGGTCGACAGCGCCGGCACGGGCGGCTGGCACGAGGGCGACGGCGCGGACCCGCGCACGGTCTCGGTCCTGGAGGAGCACGGCTACGACGGCGCCCATACGGCCCGGCAGTTCCAGCCGTCGTGGTTCTCCCGCCTCGACCTGGTCGTCGCCCTCGACACCGGCCACCTGAAGGCTCTGCGCCGCCTCGCGCCCACTCCCGAGGACGCCGACAAGGTGCGCCTGCTGCGTTCCTACGACCCCGCGGCGGGCGGCGACCTCGACGTCCCGGACCCGTACTACGGGGGCCGTGACGGCTTCGAGGAGTGCCTTGAGATGGTGGAGGCGGCGAGCGAGGGGCTGCTCGCCGAGGTGAGCGAGCACGTGGAGGGGCAGGCGGCATGAGCGACAGGGCGTCCGGGACCGGGGAGGGCACGCGCGCGGTACGGGCCGGGCTGCCCGAACCGGTGAAGAACGAGCCGACCCTGCCCGGCCCGGCCTTCGCCGCGCACTTCCACCTGCCCGGCGAGGTCGAGGGCCCGAACACCTATGGCCGCGACACCAACCCGACCTGGACGCTCCTGGAGAGCGCCATCGGCGAGTTGGAGGCGCCCGGACAGGACGGCGTCGAGACGCTCGTCTTCGCCTCCGGCATGGCCGCCGTCTCCGCGGCGCTGTTCTCACAGCTGCGCGCCGGGGACACGGTCGTCCTGCCCGAGGACGGCTACCAGGTGCTCCCCCTCGTCCGTGCGCAGCTGAAGGCGTACGGCGTCCAGGTGCGCACCGCCGCGACCGGGGGCGACGCCCAGCTGGACGTCCTGGACGGCGCGCGGCTGCTGTGGATCGAGAGCCCCTCCAACCCCGGGCTCGACGTGTGCGACATCCGGCGGCTCGTCGAGGCGGCACACGCGCGTGGTGCCCTCGTCGCCGTCGACAACACGCTCGCCACACCGCTCGGACAGCGCCCGCTGGAGCTCGGCGCGGACTTCTCCGTCGCCAGCGGCACCAAGCAGCTCACGGGGCACGGAGACGTCCTCCTGGGGTACGTCAGCGGCCGCGCCGGCGAGGCCATGGACGCCGTACGCCGCTGGCGGAAGATCGTCGGGGCGATTCCGGGGCCGATGGAGGCCTGGCTCGCACACCGTTCGATCGCCACGCTCCAGCTGCGGGTGGACCGGCAGAACGCGACCGCGCTGGTCCTCGCCGAGGCCCTGCGGAAGCGGTCCGAGATCACCGGGCTGCGTTATCCGGGGCTGCCGGACGATCCCTCGCACGAGGTCGCCTCGCGGCAGATGCGGCGCTACGGCTGCGTGGTCTCCTTCACGCTGCCCACGCGCGCGCGTGCCGACCGTTTCCTGGACGCGCTGCGGCTCGTGGACGACGCGACGAGCTTCGGCGGGGTGCGCTCGACCGCCGAGCGGCGCCGACGCTGGGGAGGCGACGACGTACCGGAAGGCTTCATCCGCTTCTCGGTCGGTGCCGAGGACCCCGAGGACCTGGTGGCGGACGTGCTGCGGGCGCTGGACGAGTCGGCCGACTGAGGCGCTGCGGGCGGGGCACGGCTACGTACAACGGACGGTCCGAGCCTCCCCCCTCGTGGCTCGGACCGCCCTCGGTTCGCGCGCGTTGAACCGCGCGAACCAGGCTAGTTGACTCTGTGTCAGTGTCCAATCACAGTAGCGACAGAGACCTATCGACATATTTATAGTTGGGCCCTGCCTCGGGGCCGGGAGAAGGGCAGGGAGAGGGAGGGCGTCACGATGGATCTGGCCTTGCTGCGCACCTTCGTGACGGTGCACCGGGCCGGCTCCTTCACCCGCGCCGCCGCCCTCCTGGGCCTCTCGCAGCCGGCCGTGACCTCGCAGATCCGCACGCTGGAACGGCAGTTGGGCCGCCCCCTGTTCCTACGGCAGCCCCGTGGTGTCACTCCGACGTCCATCGGCGACGAACTCGCCCACAAGGCCGCGCCCCATCTCGACGCCCTGGTCGAGATCGCCGAGACCGGCCTCGACGACGAGTCCTCCCTGCGCACCCTGCACCTCGCGGGACCGCCCGAGTTCACCGCCGAGCGGGCGCTGCCGGCGCTCACCGAGCTGACCGGCGAGGACGGCCAGGGTTTCGCCCTGCGGGCCTCCTTCGGGAATGCCGAGGAGACCCTGGAGGGCCTCGCCGCCGGGCATCACGATCTGGCCATCAGTACGGCCCGTCCGCGGGGCGCGCTGCTCACCGCGGGCACGCTCTGCGACGAGGAGCACGTCCTGGTGGGCTCTCCGCAGTGGGCCGAGCAGATCGGCGGTGGGAGTGAGCCTCTCCCCGCGGACAAGGCGGCTGCGGCGCTCGAGAGCCTTCCCGTGATCGAGGTGCACGAGTCGCTGCCCTTCGTCTCGCGCTACTGGGCCTCCGTCTTCGACTCGTGCCCGGCCGCCCCGGGGACCGTCGTCGTCCCCGATCTGCGCGCGGTGCTCGCGTGTGCGGTCGCGGGCGCCGGGCTCGCGGTGCTGCCGCGCTATCTGTGCGCGGAGGCTCTGGAGCGCGGTGAGGTGGTCGCCCTGCACGAGCCCGCGGTGCCACCGCTGCGGACGTACTTCCTGGTGGTGCGCAGCGGAACGCTCGCCATGCCGCACATCGCACGGGCCCACGAGTGGCTGCTGCGGGCGGCCACCGACTGGTGCTGAGCCGCTGCTCACGCGGTAGTCCGTGGGCTGCCGATCCACTGCTCACGCGGTGAGTCCGACCGGTCACGACAGGCGATGTTTCACGTGGAACCATCCGGGCCACATTCCCCCCATGACCGTCCGACCCGTGGTCAAGCGCACCGCCCGTGCCGTCCTGCTCGACGGTGACGACCTGATCCTGATCAAGCGCACCAAGCCCGGCGTGGATCCCTACTGGCTGACTCCCGGCGGCGGGGTCGAGCCGACGGACACGACCGTCGTCGACGCCCTGCACCGCGAGGTGTACGAGGAGCTCGGCGCCAAGGTCACCGACGTGGTGCCCTGCTTCGTGGACACCGTCGAGCACATCGGTGCCGATGCCGCCACGACCGGCGTGAAGGTGCAGCACTTCTTCGTCTGCCGTCTGGAGTCGATGGACCCCTCACTGCGGCACGGTCCCGAAGTGGACGAGCCCATCGGGGAGTACGAGATCGTCAGAGTGCCGTTCACCCGTGTCGGGATCGCCTCCGTCCACCTCGTCCCGCTGTCCCTGCGGCACTATCTGGACGGCAACATCGAGGGCGTACGGGCGATGCACGCACCGGACCTCGGCTGAGTCAGTCTCCGGCGGCGACGAGCTCCTCCACGGAGTCGTGGCGTATGCGTGCCGCCGGGACGCCGAGGGACCGGAGCATGTCCACACCGCTGCGGATCATGCCGGGCGGGCCCGAGAGATAGGCGTCGTACGCGGTCCAGGGGCCGTACGCGCGGACGGCATCCGGAAGCTGGACATGGGCCTGCTGGTCGACGACCGCGCGGACGGACAGCCAGTGATGGGACTGCTGCATCCTGAGCAGGGTGTCGATGTCGTACAGGTCCTGGTCGGTCCGGGCGCCGTAGAACACCTCGACGCGACGCCGTTCACCGTGCTCGGCCACGTCCTCGACGATCGCCTTGATCGGGGCTATCCCGGTGCCGCCGCCCAGGCACAGCAGCCCGCTGTCGGAGGTGTGGTCCACAGTCATGGACCCGGCCGGCGGGCCGAGACGTATGACGTCGCCGGGCCGGGCGCGGTGCACCAGGGCGCCGGAGACCCAGCCCGCGGGGACGGCCTTCACGTGGAACGACAGCAGACCGTCGGAACGGGGCGCCGAGGCGAAGGAGTAGTGCCGCCACACGCGCGGCCACCAGGGCGTCTCCAGGCTCGCGTACTGGCCGGCGAGAAAGGGGTAGGGCTTGTCGGGCCGGACGGTGACGATCGCGACGTCCGGCGTTCTCAGGTCGTGCGAGACGACCTCCGCCTGCCACCAGGGCGGGGCCAGCAGTTCGTCCGCGGCGGCCGCGTCGATCATCACCTGCGAGATCGTCGTGTACGTCCGCACCCAGGCCGCTTCCGTCGCCGCGTCCCAGCTGGCGGAGGCGTACTTGCTCAGGGCGCCGATCAGACACTCGCCGACCGCCGGGTAGTGCCCGGCCCTGGTGCCGTACTTGCGGTGGCCCCGGCCGAGTTTCTGCAGGTAGTCGACGAGCACCGGCGTGTTGTCGATGTGCTCGGCCGCGGTCAGCAGGGCCCTGAGCAGCCGGTCCCGCTGGGCGTCCATGGCCGCGGGGAACAGCGGGCGCAGATCGGGGTGGCGGACGAAGAGAAGCGCGTAGAAGTAGGAGGTGACCTTGTCGGCCACGGAGGCGATCTCGGCCATGGTCCGGCGGATCAGGACGGCGTCCGGGGAGGGCGCGGGTTCGATCGGCGGGCGGCCTCCGAACCGCGGGGGGACGGCTTCCGCGGGAGGGCTCGTGAGCGGGGCGGCGCGCTGCACGGGGACGCGGTCGTCCATGGGCGGCGAGGTCGCGGGCCGGGGCTGCGCGGGGATGTCCTCGGGCTCTTGTGCCGACGCTGCCGGCGGCGGCGTGCGTATCCCGTCCGCCGGGGCCGGTATCTCCTCGGGAGGCTCCTCCACGGTTCTACCGGATCCCGTCGAGGTGCTCCCGCCGGGCCTGCCGACCGGTCGCAGCCCGGCCAGGCGGTTCCCCGCGGCGGTCTCCTGCTCGGGGCCGGGCGGGAGCGGAGGCTGTTGGCGCGGGGCGAACCAGCCGCCTCCGCCGCCGGAAGTGCCGTTGTCGGCCGACGCGGTGGTCGGAGCGTCCATGGTGTGCCTCGCCTCGAACATCTTTCGGTCGGTCTGCGCACTTCCCCGGGCGGAAGGTGCCTGCTTTCCCCCGCAGACGGCTTGCTTTCCCGTTCGGCGTCACAGCCAACGCGGCCACATTCGCAGCGTCCCACCGCTCACGGATGCCCCTGCCGCATAACCCCGAATGCAGGTCTTCGATCTCTCCGTCCCGTTAGGCTGCTTTGCCTTGTTCTCGGCCCTTACGGGGATGTACGCCTCCCCGGTCCGATCACGAACCGGAGTCGACCCTACCGGTCACCGCTGCGCACACAAGTCCCGCCTCCCCTCCACGAATTGAGCGCGCGACTGCCACGGGCGCGAACTGTCGTTTCCTTCAATTACCGGGCGCGGGACACCAATTCATAGGCTTCCCACAGATCCATGCCCATGTACGAGTGGGTCGAGATATCGGACAGATAGTGGTCCGCGTTGACGGCGACCGAAAGCGGCACCGCGGCGAACAACTCCTTGTCCGAGGCCGAGTCCCCATAGGCGACGCAGTCCGCTCGCGTCACCCCGAACTCCTCGCACAACCGGTCGGCGATCAGAACCTTGGCCCGCGCGTTGAGCACTCCGGCCGGGTCCACTGGCTCGGTGAAGGGCACCGCCGGAAAGCGGGATCCGTAGGCCGCGTGTGCTCCCCAGCCGATGAGCCGCTCCACGAAGAAGGATGGCGAGAGGGAGACGACCGCACAGTATTCGCCCCGGCCTCTGATCTCCGCCCAGACGTCACGGATCCGCGCCAACCACGGGGCACCTTCAAAGGCCGTCGTGACATGCGCCTCGGTCAGGTCCGCCCACATGGCATAGACCTCCTGCGCGTACTCCGGCGGACCTATCAGCCCGGCTCCGATCGCCTGATCCAGTGCCACCGTCTCGGCCTCCAGGCCAAGCTGCCGGGAAATCTCCACGGGCGCGGTCGTGCCGTACAGCAACGTGCCGTCGAGGTCGAAGAGATGAAGTCTCGCCATACCCGCGAGGCTACTGGGGTCATGACCATCGGCCATCACCGCGACGACCATCCGACGGCCGCCGTTCTTCGATGTTTCACGTGAAACATCCCGCATCTGTTCGCTTGCTGTGCGGATGGCTACGACATGGCCAAAAGCTCGTGTGTCCCTCAGGAAACGGGTGGACGCCGGGTGCACCTCTCGGACAGCCTGACCTGCGTGCCGATTCCTTCTCTCGCCGCTCTCCCCATCCGCCGTCTGACGCTCCGCGACCTCACCGCCTGCGCCGACTTGTCCGAGGACCGGGGGTGGCCACGCGAGGAGCACAAGTGGAGCTTCCTTCTCGCGGCCGGGAAGGGGTACGGCATCGACGACCCCGACGGGGGTCTCGTCACCGTCTGCGTCGTCACCGAGTACGGCCCGTACGGCCGCCCCGATCTGGCAGCAATCGGGATGGTGCTGGTCGCCGAGCGGCACGCCCGCCAGGGCATCGGGCGTCGGCTGATGCGCCATGTCCTCTCCGACATGGGCACCACGCCCTTGACGCTCCACGCGACACCCAACGGCCGCCCGCTCTACGAGGAGCTGGGCTTCAAAGTCACCGGTCGGGCGGAGATGGTGCGGGGACACTTCGTGCCGGGCCGCCCCGAGCGCACGGTGGCCACGCGGGCGGCCACGGCAGAGGACCTCTCCGCGATCCTCCGGCTCGACGAGGAGGTGCTCGGTACCGACCGCACGCACCTCATCACCCGCCTGCCCGCCTTCGCCGACCAGTTGCGTGTCGCCGAGGAGAACGGCCGGATCGTCGGGTACGCGGCCGCGTGGCCCAACACCTCCAGCGATGTGGTGGGCCCGCTGGTCGCCCGTGACACCCGGGCGGCACAGGCCCTGATCGCCTCGCTCGCCGACGGCACCGACCGCCCGCTGCGCACCGACATCGACGTACGGCACGAAGAGCTGCTGGCGTGGGTGAAGGCGCGCGGTCTGGCGTCCGTCGCGGTCAACGCGGTCATGACGTACGGGCTCCCGGAACTGCCCGGGGACTGGACCCGACGGTTCGCCCCGCTGACCGTCGCGGCGCTCTGAGAGCTCGGACAGGACACGGCTCAGTGGTGCGCGGTGGCCCGCCGGTCCGCCGGTGTCGCTCCCGCGACCACTGTGCTGCGCGTACCGTCACGGCGCTCCAGCGCGGCTGAGAGCAGCGCGAGGAGCAGTGCCGCGGCGGCCAGGGCTGCACCCACCCAGTTGGGCGCGGTGTAGCCGAACCCGGCCGAGATCACCAGGCCGCCGAGCCAGGCCGAGAGGGCGTTGCCGAGGTTGAAGGCACCGATGTTCACGGCCGAGGCGAGGGTGGGGGCGCCGTGCGCCTGGTCGAGGACCCTCTTCTGCAGCGGCGGGACGGTGGCGAAGCCCAGCGCGCCGACGAGGGCGATGGTGACCGCCGCGAGGACCTTGCTGTGGGCGGTCAGCGTGAAGAGGGCGAGCACGACGGCCAGGGCACCCAGGGAGACGTAGAGCATCGGCATCAGCGCCCGGTCGGCGTACCGGCCGCCGACGAGGTTGCCGCCGACCATGCCGAGTCCGAAGAGCACGAGCAGCCAGGTCACCGAGCCGTCGGCGAAGCCGGTGACGTGGGTCGTCATCGGCGCGATGTAGGTGATGGCCGCGAAGACACCGCCGAAGCCGAGAACCGTCATCGCCATCGCGAGCAGGACCTGGGTGTTCTTGAAGGCGGCCAGTTCGTGCCTCAGCCGCACACCCTGCGGCCGGGGCATCTCGGGGACGAGCCGGGCGATGCCGGCCAGGCCCGCGACACCGAGCGCCGCCACGAGGGCGAAGGTGACGCGCCAGCCGACGCTCTGGCCGATGAGCGTGCCGAGCGGGACGCCGACGACGTTGGCGACGGTCAGGCCGGTGAACATCATGGCGATGGCTCCCGCCTTCTTGTCCGGGGCGACCAGATCGGCCGCGACGACCGCGCCGATGCCGAAGAAGGCGCCGTGGGCCAGGGACGCGACCACCCGGCCGATCAGCATGACGGCGAACGTGGGGGCGAGCGCGGAGAGCAGGTTGCCGACGATGAACAGGCCCATCAGCAGCATCAGCATCCGCTTGCGGGAGACCTTGGTGCCGAGGACGGTCATCAGCGGGGCGCCGAGCATCACGCCGAGCGCGTAGCCGGTCACCAGGAGGCCGGCGGCGGGGATGGAGACCCCGAAGTCGTCCGCCACCTCGGGCAGCAGGCCCATGATGACGAACTCGGTCGTGCCGATTCCGAAGGCCCCGATCGCGAGGGCCACGAGCGCAAGCGGCATGAGGGAGTACACCTTCCCAGATGATTGCAGAGGCGTGTTACACACGTAGACAATAGTTGCAGACGCTCTCTAGTTGCAAACGAGGGCTATTTCGAGATGGAGCCGACGATAGGGTGCACCTCATGGGAGATCTTGAAATCCGGCCCGCCACCACGGATGACGTCTCCGCGATCGTCGGCATGCTCGCCGACGATCCCCTCGGCGCCCAGCGGGAGTCACCGGACGACCTGGCCCCCTACCTGAGCGCGCTGGAGCGCCTCTGCGCCGATCCGAACCAGCACCTGATGGTCGCCGTCCGCGACGGTCGCGTCGTCGGCACCCTCCAGCTCACGATCGTCCTGGGACTGTCCCGGCGCGGCGCGACTCGGTCGATCATCGAGGGTGTCCGTATCCACGCCGACGAGCGCGGCAGCGGCCTGGGCACCCAGCTCATCCAGTGGGCGATCGACGAATCCCGGCGCCAGAACTGCCAGTTGGTGCAGCTGACCTCCGACAGCACCCGCACCGACGCCCACCGCTTCTACGACCGCCTCGGCTTCACGGCCTCCCACGTGGGCTTCAAGCTGCCCCTGTGACCGATCAGGTCTGGGCCATGTCCACAAAGCGGGAGTAGTGGCCCTGGAAGGCGACGGTGATGGTCGCCGTCGGACCGTTACGGTGCTTGCCCACGATGATGTCGGCCTCGCCGGCTCTCGGCGACTCCTTCTCGTAGGCGTCCTCGCGGTGCAGCAGGATGACCATGTCGGCGTCCTGCTCGATGGATCCGGACTCACGCAGGTCCGACACCTGCGGCTTCTTGTCCGTGCGCTGCTCGGGACCACGGTTGAGCTGCGAGAGCGCGATCACCGGTACCTCCAGCTCCTTGGCCAGCAGCTTGAGGTTACGGGACATGTCCGAGACCTCCTGCTGACGGCTCTCGGAGCGCTTGCCCGACTGCATCAGCTGGAGGTAGTCGATGATCACCAGCTTGATGTCGTTGCGCTGCTTCAGGCGCCGGCACTTCGCGCGGATCTCCATCATCGACAGGTTCGGGGAGTCGTCGATGTAGAGCGGTGCGGAGGACACCTCCGGCATCCGGCGCGCCAGCCGCGTCCAGTCCTCGTCCGTCATGGTGCCCGAGCGCATGTGGTGCAGGGCCACCCGCGCCTCGGCGGACAGCAGACGCATCGCGATCTCGTTGCGCCCCATTTCGAGCGAGAAGATGACGCTGGGCAGGTTGTTCTTGATCGAGGCCGCGCGCGCGAAGTCCAGCGCGAGCGTGGACTTTCCCATGGCGGGACGGGCCGCGATGACGATCATCTGGCCCGGGTGCAGGCCGTTGGTGAGCGAGTCGAGGTCCGTGAAGCCGGTGGGCACACCGGTCATCTCGCCGCTGCGCGAGCCGATCGCCTCGATCTCGTCGAGCGCGCCCTCCATGATGTCGCCGAGCGGCAGGTAGTCCTCGCTCGTGCGCTGCTCGGTGACCGCGTAGATCTCGGCCTGGGCCCGGTTGACGATCTCGTCGACGTCGTCGTCGGCCGCGTATCCCATCTGGGTGATGCGCGTACCCGCCTCGACCAGACGGCGCAGGACGGCCCGCTCATGGACGATCTCGGCGTAGTACTCGGCGTTCGCCGCCGTCGGCACCGTCTGGACTAGGGTGTGCAGATACGATGCCCCGCCGACCTTGTTGATCTCGCCGCGCTTGGTGAGCTCGGCGGCGATCGTGATGGGGTCGGCAGGCTCGCCCTTGGCATAGACGTCGAGGATCGCCTGGAAGATCGTCTCGTGGGCCGGCTTGTAGAAGTCGTGCCCCTTGATCACCTCGACGACGTCGGCGATGGCGTCCTTGGACAGCAGCATGCCGCCGAGGACGGACTGCTCGGCGTCCAGGTCCTGCGGCGGAACCCTCTCGAAGGAGCTGCCCCCGCCGTCCCACTCGCCACTGTCCCGGCCGCGGTCGTGCTGCTCGTCGCGGCCTCGTCCCCCTTCGCCGCGGCGGCGCGAGGACGGCAGACGATCACCGGGACCGCTGTCGGCCCACGGGTCGTCCAAGGGCTCGGAAATGCTCACCGAGCCACCTCCTCCCGTCCGCCGAGCGGACCTCGCCGTGCCTCTCTTTCTACGGCACGGCACTGACAAATGAGAGGCCCAACTCCGGTTCGGGCGCGTCGGATTTGTGACGGTTTCCCGGCCGACGGACGGAGTGGGCGCCGGACCACCGTAGGCCCGCGGACGACGTCAGCCAATCTGGTTATCCACAGGCCATGTGGACGACGGCCCGGATGCTGTGGAGAACTCCGCAAAACCTGTGCACGACCCGGTGGACAGCCCTGTGAACAAGCTCCGCCTCTTCTTCAAACGGCCGCTCTGACCTGCGTCTTCATCGTCCACCGGCTGTGCAGAAGAAAAACTTTCCCAGTCGGCTCAAGATCACTTCGAGCCGCGCGCACCCACGCGCGCCACAGCTCCACAAGTAAGGGTCTCTACTCAATTGCATCTCTTACCTGTGGACGATTAGATTGGTGCTCATGACACAGGCTTCCGCGACCCCCGAGGTCCCCCGGCGACAGCACGACCGCGAGATCGTCGCACTCGCCGTTCCGGCCTTCGGTGCCCTCGTCGCCGAACCCCTCTTCGTCATGGCCGACAGCGCGATCGTCGGCCACCTCGGCACCGCCCAACTCGCCGGTCTCGGCGTCGCCTCGGCCCTCCTCATGACAGCCGTCAGCGTCTTCGTCTTCCTCGCCTACGCAACCACGGCCGCCGTCGCCCGACGCGTCGGCGCGGGCGACCTCTCCGCCGCCATCCGGCAGGGCATGGACGGCATCTGGCTCGCCCTGCTGCTCGGCGCGGCCGTCATCGCGGTCGTCCTGCCCACCGCGCCGTCCCTCGTGGGACTCTTCGGCGCCTCCGACACCGCCGCCCCCTATGCCACCACCTATCTGCGGATCTCGGCCCTCGGCATTCCCGCCATGCTCGTGGTGCTCGCCGCGACCGGCGTCCTGCGTGGCCTCCAGGACACCAGGACCCCGCTCTACGTCGCCGTCGCGGGCTTCGTCGCCAACGCCGCCCTCAACGTGGGACTCGTCTACGGCGCCGACCTCGGCATCGCCGGCTCCGCCTGGGGCACCGTCATCGCGCAGTGCGGCATGGCCGCCGCCTATCTCGTGGTCGTCGTCCGGGGCGCCCGCAGACACGGCGCTTCCCTGCGCCCGGATGCCGCAGGGATCAGGGCCTCCGCCCAGGCGGGCGTCCCTCTCCTGGTCCGCACGCTCTCCCTGAGGGCGATCCTGATGATCGCCACAGCCGTCGCAGCCCGTCTGGGGGACGCGGACATCGCCGCTCACCAGATCATCCTGTCCCTGTGGAGCCTGCTCGCCTTCGCCCTCGACGCGATCGCCATCGCCGGACAGGCCATCATCGGGCGCTACCTGGGAGCCGGCGACACCGAGGGCGCCCGCCGGGTGTGCCGTCGGATGGTGGAGTGGGGCATCGCGGTGGGCATCGGGCTCGGGGTGCTGGTCGTCCTCTCCCGCCCGCTGTTTCTCCCCTTGTTCACCGGCGACTCCCTGGTGAAGGACGCAGCTCTGCCCGCGCTGGTGATCGTGGCTCTCTCGCAGCCGATCTGCGGTGTGGTCTTCGTGCTGGACGGCGTACTGATGGGTGCTGGCGACGGACCGTATCTCGCCTGGGCCATGGTCGCCACGCTCGCCGTCTTCGCCCCAGTGGCCCTGCTCGTCCCGGCGTCAGACGGCGGACTCACCGCCCTGTGGGCGGCGATGACCCTGATGATGGCCGTACGCATGCTGACCCTCTGGCTGCGTACCCGCTCGGGCCGTTGGCTCGTCACCGGCGCGACCCGCTGACCGTTTCACGTGAAACATCGCGGGTCGTCACGTTTCACGTGAAACACCACGAGCGCCACCTCAGCCGCTGACCATCACCACGCAAGCAAGAGGGGCCGTACCCGCATGGGTACGGCCCCTCTCGGAACTGCTCAAGCCGAGCGCAGCGATCAGGCCGCGACGACCTCGATGTTGACCTTGGCGGCAACCTCGGGGTGCAGACGCACGGACGTCTCGTGGGCGCCCAGGGTCTTGATGGGCGAACCCAGCTCGATGCGGCGCTTGTCGACCTCGGGGCCACCGGAAGCCTTGATCGCGGACGCGATGTCGGCCGGGGTGACGGAACCGAAGAGACGACCGGCGTCGCCGGAGCGGACGGCCAGACGGACCCGGACACCCTCAAGCTGGGCCTTCACAGCGTTGGCCTGCTCGATGGTCTGGATCTCGTGGATCTTGCGAGCACGACGGATCTGCTCGACGTCCTTCTCGCCACCCTTGGTCCAGCGGATCGCGAAGTTCCGCGGGATCAGGTAGTTGCGAGCGTACCCGTCCTTGACGTCGACGACGTCGCCCGCGGCGCCGAGGCCAGAGACCTCGTGGGTGAGGATGATCTTCATGAGTCGGTCACCCTTCCCTTATCGCGCGGTGGAGGTGTAGGGCAGCAGCGCCATCTCACGGCTGTTCTTGACGGCCGTGGCGACGTCACGCTGGTGCTGCGTGCAGTTGCCGGTCACGCGGCGGGCACGGATCTTGCCGCGGTCGGAAATGAACTTCCGCAGCATGTTCGTGTCCTTGTAGTCCACGTACGTGACCTTGTCCTTGCAGAAAGCGCAGACCTTCTTCTTAGGCTTGCGCACAGGCGGCTTCGCCATGGTGTTTCTCCTGTGTGATCAAGAAGTGTGGGTACGACCCACCCCTCGGCCCGAGGCCTAGAAGGGGGGCTCGTCCGAGTAGCCGCCGCCACCGCCGCCGGAGTTTCCACCCCAGCCGCCGCCACCGCCGCCGCCCTGGTTGCCACCGGCAGGAGCGCCGGTCGCCCACGGGTCGTCGGCGGGAGCACCGCCGCCCTGCTGGCCGCCGCCGGAGTTTCCACCCCAGCCGCCGCCACCCTGGCCGCCACCGCCACCGCCGCCGTAACCGCCCTGGCCACCGCGACCGGCACCGCCAGCCGTCTTGGTGACCTTGGCCGTGGCACTGCGCAGGCTGGCGCCGACTTCCTCGACGTCCAGCTCGTAGACCGTGCGCTTGACACCCTCACGGTCCTCGTAGGACCGCTGCTTCAGCCGGCCCTGCACGATGACGCGCATGCCTCGCTGGAGCGACTCCGCGACGTTCTCCGCCGCCTGACGCCAGACCGAGCAGGTCAGGAAGAGGCTTTCGCCGTCCTTCCACTCGTTGGTCTGACGGTCGAAGGTGCGGGGAGTGGACGCGACACGGAACTTCGCGACCGCCGCACCGGAGGGGGTGAAGCGCAGCTCGGGGTCATCGACAAGATTGCCGACGACCGTGATGACGGTCTCGCCTGCCATGGGGAACCTCTCGGCGGGTTTGCTGCTCTGGCTGCTTGGTTGCTGCTACTCGAATCCCGGGATCAGCTGAGCGGAAGCTCAGTGGGTCTCGGGGCGGAGGACCTTGGTCCGGAGGACCGACTCGTTCAGGTTCAGCTGGCGGTCGAGCTCCTTGACGACCGCAGGCTCGGCCTGCAGGTCGATGACCGAGTAGATGCCCTCGGGCTTCTTCTTGATCTCGTACGAGAGCCGACGACGGCCCCAGGTGTCGACCTTCTCGACCTTCCCGTTGCCCTCACGGACGACGGAGAGGAAGTTCTCGATCAGGGGGGCGACAGCGCGCTCCTCCAGATCGGGGTCGAGGATGACCATCACCTCGTAGTGACGCATGTGGAACCCACCTCCTTTGGACTCAGCGGCCACGGTCGTTCCGTGGCAGGAGGGTTGTGATGCGTACGCAACGGTATCGGCCGCCACTGACAATCGGGGGTGACCTCGCGGTTTACCCGATCGGGCCTGGGCAGACACCGGTGCAGACGGTACAGACTACCCGCACACCGGCTTGCGGTTGAAATCCGGCCCCGGGGACCGTCACTCTGTACACATCGGGTGTGTATGGCGCTACGATGCGCCGCCTTCCGCAGGAGGTGCCCTATGGCACAGGCAATGCGACCCAACACCGTCGGAGGCCTTTTCGCCACGGACGGAAAGCCCCACCCCCTCCAGGACACGCTGCTCGCGGTGACCCTGGTGCTCGGCGTCACGGCGTTCGTCACGGCGATGTTCCACAACCTGCACCTGCTCAGCTCCTGGACCGGCCTGGTGGGGATCCTCACCGGTGCGTACGGCCAGTGGGTCTCCGAGACGACGCGCGAGCGCTTCGGGCTGATCCTCGGCCTCGGCGCGTCCGCGGTCGGCTTCTTCCTCGGCATGGCGCACGGCGGCCTTTTCGGCGGGGTCATCAGCTGACGCCACGGGCACCGGCCCCTCAACACCACCCAAAGCACGGCCAAACGCCTCGGTGATCCTCGAGCCGGGGCGCAGGAACCGTACGCCCAGTCGAGGCGCTCGCAAGGCGCAGTAGGCTTCGGCGCGAGAGCCGGAGCCCCTGTACCCATGGGGACACACCAGCCCGAGGAGCGCCCCGAATGAGCCTGACCCTGAGGACGATCAGTCGCGAGCAGCATCTGGCGTATATCCAGAGCCTGCCGTCGGCGAGCAACATGCAGGTTCCGGCATGGGCCGACGTCAAGACCGAGTGGCGCTCCGAAGGCCTGGGCTGGTTCGACGACCGCACCGGTGAGCTCGTCGGCACGGGTCTCGTCCTCTACCGTCAGCTGCCCAAGATCAAGCGCTACCTCGCCTATCTGCCCGAGGGCCCGGTCATCAACTGGTACGCGCCGAATCTGCACGAGTGGCTGGAGCCGATGCTCGCGCACCTCAAGGAGCAGGGCGCCTTCTCGGTGAAGATGGGCCCGCCGGTGGTGATCCGGCGCTGGGAGGCCAACTCCATCAAGGCGGGCATCCAGAACCCGGACGTGAAGCGGCTGCGGGACATCGAGGCCGACTTCATCGAGCCGCGTGCCTTCGAGGTCCGCGACAAGCTCCGCCGTATGGGCTGGCAGCAGGGCGAGGACGGGGGAGCCGGTTTCGGTGACGTCCAGCCCCGCTACGTCTTCCAGGTGCCGCTCGCCAACCGGTCCCTGGAAGAGGTCCACAAGAACTTCAACCAGCTGTGGCGCCGCAACATCAAGAAGGCCGAGAAAGCCGGCGTGGAGGTCGTCCAGGGTGGTTACGAGGACTTCGACGAATGGCAGCGGCTGTACGAGATCACCGCGGTGCGCGACCACTTCCGGCCCCGCCCGAAGGAGTACTTCCAGCGGATGTGGAAGGTCCTGAACGCCGAGGACCCCAACCGGATGCGGCTGTACTTCGCCCGACACAACGGCGTGAACCTGTCGGCGGCGACCATGCTGATCGTCGGTGGGCACGTCTGGTACTCCTACGGCGCCTCCGACAACATCGGCCGCGAGGTCCGGCCCTCGAACGCGATGCAGTGGCGGATGCTGCGTGACGCCTACGCGCTCGGCGCGACCGTCTACGACCTGCGCGGCATCTCCGACACGCTGGACGAGACCGACCACCTCTTCGGTCTGATCCAGTTCAAGGTGGGCACGGGCGGCCAGGCCGCGGAGTACCTCGGCGAGTGGGACTTCCCGCTCAACAAACTGCTCCACAAGGCGCTCGACATCTACATGTCGCGTCGCTGACGTAGCGTTCTTCGCTTCAATAGCTTCCATACCTCTGATACACCGCAGCCACGAGAAAGGTTCCGGGTCCGGCCATGGCGCTCACGCTCTACGTCGACACCGCGCGCTGGCGTGCGCACCACAAGCACGTGCAGGAGCAGTTCCCGGGGCTGGTGCCGGTCTGCAAGGGCAACGGCTACGGCTTCGGGCACGAGCGGCTGGCGGAGGAGGCCACACGGCTGGGCTCCGACATCCTCGCCGTGGGCACGACCTACGAGGCCGCGCGGATCAAGGACTGGTTCGGCGGTGACCTGCTGGTGCTCACGCCGTACCGGCGGGGCGAGGAGCCGGTCCCGCTGCCCGACCGGGTCATCCGCTCGGTGTCGTCCACCGACGGTGTGTACGGCCTCGTGGGCGCCCGCGTGGTCATCGAGGTGATGTCCTCGATGAAGCGCCACGGCATCAACGAGCAGGACCTGCCGCAGCTGCACGCCGCCATAGAGAACGTCCGCCTGGAGGGCTTCGCCATCCATCTGCCGCTGGACCGCACCGACGGCTCGGACGCCGTCGAGGAGGTCATCGGCTGGATGGACCGGCTGCGCGCCGCCCGGCTGCCGCTGCACACCATGTTCGTCAGCCACCTCAAGGCCGACGAACTCGTCCGGCTGCAGCAGCAGTTCCCACAAACCCGTTTCCGCGCCCGCATCGGCACCCGGCTGTGGCTCGGGGACCACGAGTCCATGGAGTACCGCGGGGCGGTCCTGGACGTCACCCCGGTCTCCAAGGGCGACCGCTTCGGCTACCGGCAGCAGAAGGCGGCCTCGGACGGCTCCCTGGTCGTCGTGGCGGGCGGTACGTCGCACGGAGTGGGCCTGGAGGCGCCGAAGGCCCTGCACGGCGTCATGCCGCGCGCCAAGGGCGTCGCGCGCGCCGGCCTGGCCACCGTGAACCGGAACCTCTCCCCGTTCGTGTGGGGCGGCAAGCAGCGCTGGTTCGCCGAGCCGCCGCACATGCAGGTCTCCATCCTCTTCGTGCCCTCGGACGCCCCGCAGCCCAAGGTGGGGGACGAGCTGGTGGCCCATCTGCGGCACACCACCACGCAGTTCGACCGGCTCGTGGACCGCTGAGCGCGGCACCCACCACGCCGAAAGGCCGTACACGGAACTCCGTGTACGGCCTTTCGCGCACGGCAGCCAAGGGCTGTTCGCTCAGAGCGAACTGCCGTCGGATTCCCGGCCGTTGCCCCACTCCACCTGCGGTCCGTCGTAGTGGGCCGCGTGCCGGGGCGGATGCGCGGCAGCGCCGACGACGAAGACGTCCTCCGCTCCGTCGAGTACTCCGCCCGAGGGATCGTCGTCTCCGGCCTGGCGCACCACGTCCCGTTCCGGCATGACGATGTCGCGCACGACCACGGCGCAGAGGTACGCCGTGCCCAGCAGGTGGATTCCGATGGCCCAGTGGTAGCCGTCGGTCGGCAGACCCTTGTGGGCGGTACCGCTGGTCGTGTACGCGAGGTACAGCCAGATCCCGAGGAAGTACGCGACCTCGCACGCCTGCCAGATCAGGAAGTCCCGCCACTTGGGCCGGGCCAGCACGGCCAGCGGCACCAGCCACAGGACGTACTGGGGCGAGTAGACCTTGTTGGTGAGGATGAACGCGGCGACGATCAGGAACGCCAGCTGGGCGAAGCGCGGCCGACGCGGAGCGGTGAACGTGAGCGCCGCGATGCCCGCACAGCACAGCAGCATCAGCAAAGTGGCGAGCGTGTTGACGGTCTCCGTGCTCAGCGGGTCACTCGAGTTCTGGGCCATGATCAGCCAGAAGGAGCCGAAGTCCACGCCCCGCTCCTGGCTGAACGTGTAGAACTTCGACCAGCCGTCGAAGGCGAAGAGCATCACCGGCAGGTTCACCACGAGCCAGGAGACGGCCGTGCCGGCCACCGCCTTGCCCAGGTCCCGCCACTTGCCCGCACGCCAACACAGCACGAAGAGCGCCCCGAGCAGGAATACGGGATAGAGCTTGGCGGCCGTGGCGAGCCCCAGGAGGACACCGAAGGCGAGTGAACGGCCCCGGGACCACATCAGCATCGCGGAAGCCGTCAGAGCGACCGCCAGCAGGTCCCAGTTGATGGTGGCGGTCAGCGCGAAGGCGGGTGCCAGCGCGACCAGGAGACCGTCCCAGGGGCGGCGGGCCTGCGTCCTGCTGACGCAGACGACGATGATGGCCGCGCAGATCATCAGCATTCCGGCGTTGACCATCCAGTACCACTGTTCCTGGTGCTGGATGCTGCCGCTGCCAGGCGTGAGCCAGGCGGCGACCTCCATGAACACACCGGTCAGCACCGGGTATTCGAGGTATTGCATGTCTCCGGGCAGCTTGTCGAAGTACGGCACGAGCCCGTCGGCGAAGCCGCGGCCCTGGTAGAGGTGCGGGATGTCCGAGTAGCACGCGTGGGTGTACTGGGTGCTGGCTCCGAAGAACCAGCCGCCGTTGTAGCAGGGCGCCTTCTGGACGAGGCCTAGGGCGAACATGCCGATGGCCACCAGCGCGACGACGCGGACGGGCGTCCACCAGGACGACCCGAGCAGCGCGAACCGCCCGAGGGGGCCACCGATGAACTCGCTGCCCCTCCTGGCGATCTCGTCGTCCTTGGTCGGCAGCACCGGGTCCGGCTCGTGCACGCTCGCTGGCGTCGATTCAGCACTGGGCATGCCGCACATCCTGCCGTACGAGACTAGGAATACGCCGAGGGCCGCCGCACCCGGTGGGTGCGACGGCCCATGTTTCACGTGAAACAACCTCGACGGGGCAGACAGGGCATAGGTGGCTAACCGGTTGATCCGCCGAACAAGCCGCCGTTGCCGTTCCCGTTGTTTCCGTTCTCCTCCGTCGACGTGGCCGTCGGTGTGTCCGACACGCCTCCGTCGGTACCGCCGTCACTCGTGCCGCCCGAGTCGTCGCACCCGAAGAACCGGCAGGTCTCGCTCGACGTCGGAGACGGGCTCTGAGTGGTCAGGGTGGGCGTCGGCGACGGGCTCTCGGTGGCCGACTCGGACTCGCTGGGCGTCGGCGTCGGCGTCGGGCTCGGGTCCTCGTTGACGATCTCACCGATGGGCTCCGGCTTCGGGAAGTCCTCCGCCGGCAGGCCCTTCAGCGCCTGGGCCATGTAGTCGTGCCAGATCTCGGCCGGGAACGAGGCACCGTGGATCTTGGCCTCACCACCCGTTCCGTACATCTCCAGGAACTGGCGGTTCTTGTTCTTCTCGTTGTCGTCCATGCGGAACATGGAGATCGCCGTGGACAGCTGCGGGGTGTACCCCACGAACCAGGCGGACTTGTTGCCGTCGGTGGTACCGGTCTTGCCCGCCACCTGACGGCCGGGCAGCTGGGCGTTGGTACCCGTGCCCTTCTCGACCACGGTCTGGAGGACGTCGGTGACGTTGTCGGCGACCTTGGGCTCGAACGCCTCCTTGGTGTCCAACTTGTGGGTGAAGACCGGACCGTCCTTGCTGGTGACCCTCTGGACCGAGTACGGGTCGTTCTGCTTGCCGCTGGCCGCGAAGGTGGCGTACGCGCCGGCCATACGGAGTGCGCTGGGGTCGGAGATCCCGATGGAGAAGGACGGGAAGCTGGTGCCGGTCAGGCTGTTCGGCCTCAGACCCGCGTCGATGGCCGCTTCCTTGACCTTGTCCAGGCCGACGTCCATGCCGAGCTGTACGAAGGCGGAGTTCACCGAGTTCTGCATCGCCTCACGCAGGTCGATCTTGTACGAGGGCGGACTGCCGTACGACTCCTTGCCGTCGTTCTCCTGGAGCCACTCCTTGTCGTCCTTGTCCTTCCAGACGGTTCCGTCGTAGTTCTGGATCTTGAGGTTGTTCTTGCCGCTGAACAGGCTCTTGGCGTTGACGACGGTGCGCTCGTCCTGGGCCTGGCTCTCGCCCAGATCGGGGTCGCGCACACCCCACTTCATCGCGGCCGCTAGCACGAACGTCTTGAACGTCGAACCCACCTGGGCGCCGGTCGCGTCGGCGTTGTTGGTGAAGTGCTTCGTCGCGTCCTCACCGCCGTAGATGGCCTTGATGGCACCGGTCTTCGGATCCACCGACGCGCCACCGAACTGGACGTACTTGTCCGTGTCCGGCCGCTGCTCGGGCTTGATCTTCGCCTTCCGGACCTTGATGATCGCTTTCTCGAGCTCGTCGACCTTCTTCTTGTCGAAGGTCGTGTAGATCGAGTAGCCGCCCCGCTGGAGCTTGTCCGCGGAGACGATGTCGTTGTTGACCAGGTACGCCCGGGCGAGGTCGACCAGGTAGCCGATCTGTCCCTTCAGGTCGGAGTTCGACCGGGGGTTCTTCCAGTTGGGGAGCGTGGTGTACTTCGCCCGCTCGGTGGGGTCGAGATGCCCGTACTCGACCATCTTGTCGAGGGTGTCCTGCATCTGCCGCAGAGCGCGCTTCTGGTTGGCCTCGGGAGTGGCAGCGGAGTCGTAGGCCTGCGCACCCGCCGGGTCGAAGTAGGTGGAGCCCTTGAGCATGGCCGCCAGGAACGCGCACTCACCCGGGTTGAGGTCGTCCGAGTCCTTGTCGAAGTACGCGCGCGCGGCCGCTTGGATGCCGTAGGCGTTGCGCCCGTAGTACGCGGAGTTCAGGTAGCCGGCCATGATGTCGTCCTTCGAGACCGTGGCGCCCACCTTGATGGAGATGAAGATCTCCTTGAACTTGCGGGAGATCGTCTGCGACTGGTCGTCCAGTCGCGCGTTCTTCACGTACTGCTGGGTGATGGTGGAACCACCCTGGGTGTTGCCGCCCCTGGCCATGTTGAACACGGCTCGGGCGATGCCCTTCGGGTCGATGCCGCTGTCCGTGTAGAAGGTCTTGTTCTCCTGCGAGATGACGGCGTACTGCATCGCTTTGGGGATCTGCGCGAGGTTGACCTCCTGGCGGTTCGTCTCCCCACCCGTGGCCACCATCTCGTCCCCGTTGGCCCAGTAGTAGACGTTGTTCTGCGCCGTCGCGGACAGCGCGACGTCGGGCACGCTCACCATCGCGTAACCGACGCCGGCGATTCCGACCAGGCTCCCGATGAAGCCGATGAACAGACCCGTCACCAGCTTCCAGGACGGGATCCAGCGCGCCGCTCCGTACTTGCCCGCACGCGGATAGTCGATGAACCGCTTCTTCGCGGGGGGCGCCGAGCGTCCCCGGCCCCGTCCGGGACCGGGGGGAGCCCCACGACGGCCGCCGCGGGGTGGCTCGGCAGCTCTGCGGCGGCTGCCGCCCGTGCTTCTCTGCGCGGCCCGGCGGGCCTCGGCGCGGCCGCCGTACGGACGCTCCTCGCCTCCCGGGTCGTAGGACTCCGACTCCTGGGCGCTCACCCCATACAAGCCGGAAGGAGACCCGGTGGCGCCTCGCGGTGCACGGCGGCCGGAGGAAGAGCCGGACTGGCCGCGGCGGGCCGCGGCACGTCCACCCTCCTGCGACTGCGGCAGTTTGCGACGGTGCTCGCTCATCGAACGACTACTCCTCGGGCAGGCGCACCTTTGCGCGCCTGGAAGCGGCGGCTGGTTTCCGGTCCCCCCGAAGTACGGATGCGGTCGGTTCCGCATTCATCCGTACTGCACCAGGACAGCGACGAACCCCAAACGTCACTCGGTCCCCGGTGATGTGCATGCCGCACAGACTACGCACCGCCAAAACCCGCCGAGCCCCGAAGTTCACCCCAAATCAGGCAACTTGATCAACCTGAATCAGTGATGTGATCCCGTTCACCATCCCTCCTCTTGTCGCTTTCGGAAGGCCGTTCTATCGTCTTGATGTATCGAGTCGATACATCGGTGCGAGACATGACGAGGAGGCGACGATGAGCCGGCGTTCCGGGATCCTCGAATTCGCCGTCCTCGGACTGCTCCGTGAGTCCCCGATGCACGGCTACGAGCTGCGCAAACGACTGAACACGTCACTGGGCGTGTTCCGTGCGTTCAGCTACGGCACGCTCTACCCCTGCCTCAAGACGCTGGTCGCGAACGGCTGGTTGATCGAGGAACCGGGGCACACCACCGAGGACGCGCTCGCCGCACCACTCGCAGGGCGTCGCGCCAAGATCGTCTACCGGTTGACGGCGGAAGGTAAGGAGCACTTCGAGGAGCTGCTCTCGCAGACGGGCCCCGACGCGTACGAGGACGAGCACTTCGCGGCTCGTTTCGCCTTTTTCGGGCAGACCTCGCGCGACGTCCGCATGCGAGTCCTCGAAGGCCGGCGCAGCCGGCTGGAGGAGCGCCTGGAGAAGATGAGTGCCTCGCTGGCACGCACCCGGGAGCGACTCGACGACTACACGCTTGAGCTCCAGCGCCACGGGATGGAGTCCGTGGAGCGCGAAGTGCGCTGGCTGAACGAGCTCATCGAGAGCGAGCGGGCCGGCCGGGACCTAAAGGGCCCCGGCCATGGAGAGCCCACTCGTGACACCACAGAGGGAGCGCCGGGCGTCCTGCCCCGGCCCGGGGACACCCCCGGTCCGGATACGCCCGGCGACACCGCCACGTGAGGTCCCTGCCAGGACCTCACTCGTACACACAGGGAGCAACCGGAATGGGTTCGGTTCGCGTAGCCGTCGTCGGCGTGGGCAACTGCGCCGCGTCGCTGGTTCAGGGAGTCGAGTACTACAAGGACGCCGACCCGGCGTCGAAAGTCCCCGGGCTGATGCACGTCCAGTTCGGCGACTACCACGTCCGTGACGTCGAGTTCGTCGCCGCCTTCGACGTGGACGCGAAGAAGGTCGGCCTCGACCTCGCGGACGCCATCGGCGCCTCCGAAAACAACACCATCAAGATCTGCGACGTGCCGAACACCGGCGTGACCGTCCAGCGCGGCCACACCCTCGACGGCCTCGGCAAGTACTACCGCGAGACTATCGAGGAGTCCGCCGAGACCCCGGTCGACGTCGTCCAGGTCCTCAAGGACAAGCAGGTGGACGTCCTCGTCTGCTACCTGCCCGTCGGCTCCGAGGACGCGGCGAAGTTCTACGCCCAGTGCGCCATCGACGCCAAGGTCGCCTTCGTCAACGCCCTCCCGGTCTTCATCGCCGGCACCAAGGAGTGGGCGGACAAGTTCACCGCGGCGGGCGTCCCGATCGTCGGCGACGACATCAAGTCCCAGGTCGGCGCCACCATCACGCACCGCGTCATGGCGAAGCTGTTCGAGGACCGCGGTGTCGTCCTGGACCGCACGATGCAGCTGAACGTCGGCGGCAACATGGACTTCAAGAACATGCTGGAGCGCGACCGCCTGGAGTCCAAGAAGATCTCCAAGACGCAGGCCGTCACCTCCCAGATCCCCGACCGGGAGCTCGGCGAGAAGAACGTCCACATCGGCCCGTCCGACTACGTCGCCTGGCTCGACGACCGCAAGTGGGCCTACGTCCGTCTCGAAGGTCGCGCCTTCGGTGACGTCCCGCTGAACCTGGAGTACAAGCTCGAGGTCTGGGACTCCCCGAACTCCGCCGGTGTCATCATCGACGCCCTGCGCGCCGCGAAGATCGCCAAGGACCGCGGCATCGGCGGCCCGATCCTGTCGGCCTCCAGCTACTTCATGAAGTCCCCGCCGGTCCAGTACTTCGACGACCAGGCCCGCGAGAACGTCGAGAAGTTCATCAAGGGTGAAGTCGAGCGCTAGAGCTCGCTGAAAACGCTCCTGCCAGGGCTGTCGAGGGTCCCCGGGTGGTATCACCCGGGGACCCTCCTCGTATGTGAGGCTGTGCCCCATGTCCGTCGTGCGTGATCTCCGCGTCCTCATGCGCTTCCGGGACTTCCGGCGCCTGCTCTCCGTGCGCCTGCTCTCCCAGGGAGCCGACGGCGTCTTCCAGATCGCGCTCGCCGCCTACGTCGTCTTCTCCCCGGAGAAACAGACCTCCGCCACCGCGATCGCCTCCGCGATGTCGGTCCTGCTGCTCCCCTACTCCCTGGTGGGCCCCTTCGCCGGCGTCCTCCTGGACCGCTGGCGACGCCGCCAGGTCTTCCTCTACGGCAACCTGGTGCGCGCCCTGATGGCCTCCGCGACGGCCGTGCTGATGGTCAGCGACGCCCCGGACTGGCTCTTCTACGTCTCGGCCCTGTGCGTCACCGCCGTCAACCGCTTCGTCCTCTCCGGACTGTCCGCCGCCCTGCCCCGGGTCGTCGACGACGAGCGTCTGGTCATCGCCAACTCCCTGTCCCCGACGGCCGGAACACTCGCCGCGACCGCGGGCGGCGGCCTCGCCTTCGTGGTCCGGCTGCTGGGTGGCGACTCCGACGCCGCCGTGGTGCTGCTGGGCGCGGCGCTGTACCTGTGCGGAGCCCTCGCCTCCCTGCGCATGGCGCCGGAACTGCTCGGTCCCGACCGCGAGTTGATCCAGCCCCGGCTCTCCTCGGCACTAGCCGGAACCGCCCGCGACCTGGTGGCAGGTGTACGGCACCTCGCCGATCCCGCACGTCGACAGGCCGCCTGGGCGCTCGGCGCGATGTCCCTGATGCGGTTCTGCTACGGCGCCCTGCTCGTCATGGTGCTGATGCTCTGCCGGTACACGCTCACTTCGAACCCTGACGACGGACTCGCCCTGCTGGGACTGGCGTTGGGTATCTCCGGAGCCGGTTTCTTCGCGGCCGCCGTCTTCACGCCCTGGGCCGCGGGGCGCCTCGGCCCGCAGCGCTGGATCGTCGTGTGCGCGGCGGCGGCCGCGGTCCTGGAGCCGGCCCTCGGCCTTTCCTTCAGCACCGCCCCCATGCTCATAGCGGCCTTCATCCTCGGGCTCACCACTCAAGGCGCGAAGATCGCCACGGACACCATCGTGCAGTCCTCGGTCGAGGACGGCTTCCTGGGCCGGATCTTCTCCGTCTACGACGTTCTGTTCAACATCGCCTTCGTGGGCGCGGCCGCCGTGGCCGCCCTGATGCTGCCCCCCGACGGCCGTTCGGCGACCTTGGTGGTGACCGTCGCCGTCCTGTACGCGGGAGTCGCCGGAGCAATGACGAAGGTGCGATGTTTCACGTGAAACATCGCACCTCGGTTTGCTGTCCTCGACCTTCCGGAGCGGGGGTCATGTTTCACGTGAAACATGACCCCCGTTTCACGCCCTAGCCCTGCTCGGCCCACCACTCCTTGAGCGCGGCCACCGCCTCGTCGTATTCCATCGGACCGTTCTCCAGACGGAGCTCCAGCATGTGCTTGTACGCATTGCCCACCGCCGGACCGGGCCTCACACCGAGGATCTCCATGATCTGGTTGCCGTCGAGGTCGGGCCTGATCGCGTCCAGCTCCTCCTGTTCCTGGAGCTGGGCGATCCGCTCCTCCAGGCCGTCGTAGGCCCTTGAGAGCGTCGCCGCCTTGCGCTTGTTGCGGGTCGTGCAGTCCGAGCGGGTCAGCTTGTGCAGCCGGTCGAGCAGCGGGCCGGCGTCCCGGACATAGCGGCGGACCGCCGAGTCCGTCCACTCCCCGGCGCCGTAGCCGTGGAAGCGTAGATGGAGTTCGACGAGCCGAGAAACATCCTTCACCAGCTCGTTGGAGTACTTGAGAGCCGTCATGCGTTTCTTGGTCATCTTGGCGCCGACCACCTCGTGGTGGTGGAAGGAGACCCGGCCGTCCTTCTCGAAGCGACGGGTGCGCGGCTTGCCGATGTCGTGCAGCAGCGCGGACAGGCGGAGGGTCAGGTCGGGCCCGTCCTTCTCCAGCTCGATGGCCTGCTCCAGGACGATCAACGTGTGCTCGTAGACGTCCTTGTGCCGGTGGTGCTCGTCGCTCTCCAGCCGCAGCGCCGGCAGCTCCGGCAGTACATGGTCGGCGAGCCCGGTGTCGACCAGGAGTGTCAGGCCCTTGCGTGGGTGGGTCGAGAGAACGAGCTTGTTCAGCTCGTCCCGCACCCGCTCGGCGGAGACGATCTCGAGCCGCCCGGACATCTCCCGCATCGCGGTGACCACCTCGGGCGCCACCTCGAAGTCGAGCTGGGCGGCGAAGCGTGCGGCCCGCATCATCCGCAGCGGGTCGTCCGAGAAGGAGTCCTCGGGGGTACCCGGCGTCCGCAGCACCCGGGCCGCGAGGTCATCGAGGCCGCCGTGCGGATCGATGAACTTCTTCTCCGGGAGGGCGACGGCCATCGCGTTCACCGTGAAGTCACGCCGGACGAGGTCCTCCTCGATGGAGTCGCCGTACGACACCTCGGGCTTGCGCGAGGTCCGGTCGTACGCCTCGGACCGGTAGGTGGTGACCTCGATCAGGTAGCCGTCCTTCTGCGCCCCCACCGTGCCGAAGGCGATCCCGACCTCCCAGACGGCGTCGGCCCACGGACGGATGATCTTGAGCACGTCCTGGGGGCGCGCGTCGGTCGTGAAGTCCAGGTCGTTGCCGAGCCGGCCGAGCAGCGCGTCCCGGACCGAGCCGCCGACCAGGGCGAGAGAGAACCCGGCCTCCTGGAAACGACAGGCGAGGTCGTCGGCGACGGGCACGACCTGTAGCGGTTCGCTCACCGTGTGGTCGGTCACCTGGGCACTGAGGCTGTCTTCGTTGGCGTTCGGCACAACAGAAGAGGGTACGTGGCCCGGGCGAGGGCGGGCTCCTCCATTAAACGCGCACGGACCGCCCTTCCGGACCTGCACAAGGTCTGCTCGGGAGACTCACGCGTCCTCTCCTCTTCATACGTGCACATTCGGGACAGCACGACGGTGTTCGCCGATCTTGTGGAGCACTCCGCGGCACTTCCCCTCAGCGCGCATCGTTACCATGCGTGGACGCACATTCCGACGACCACTGACGACGACGAGGGACGGGCGAGCGCGTGGCCGAGGCGGCAGACTTCCAGGGGACGAGTCCCTCACCTGCCCGCCGCTGGCTGCGGCGCACCGGGGCCCTGCTCGCGGGGGTGCCCCTGCTGGCCGGCCTCTGCCAGCTTCCCGCCGCCGCGCCCGCGCAGGCGGCCGACGACAACGGCACGGTCTCCGTCGCCATCGACACCCTCAGCCCCAGCGTTCCCACGGACGGTGACACGCTGACCGTCTCGGGGACCGTGACCAACAACGGCAAGCAGGCCGTCACGGGCGCCCAGGTGGGCATGCGGGTGGGCCCCGAGCTGAGCACCCGCTCGATGATCGACACGGCCTCCGAGGACACCGACAGCCTCCAGGGCAGCACCGGTTCCGAGATCGGCGGCAAGTACCTCCAGAAGTTCGCGAAGCTGACCCCGGGCGTCTCCCAGCCCTTCTCCCTCTCCATCCCGGTCGACAAGCTGGACCTCGGCGCCGACGGCGTCTACCAGCTCGCCGTCGCCCTCTCGGGCGAGACCGCAGCACAGCCCTGGAACCAGCTCCTCGGCATCCAGCGGACCTTCCTGCCGTGGCAGTCCGACGAGGCCGACACCCGGACGAAGACGACTTTCCTGTGGCCGCTCGTCTCCACCGTCCACCTGACGGCGGAGACCGGGTCGAACGAACAGCAGACTCCGGTCTTCCTCAATGACGACCTCGCTCAGGAGATCTCCCCGGGCGGGCGGCTGGACCAGATGCTGTCGCTGGGCACGAGCCTCGACGTCACCTGGGTGATCGATCCGGACCTGCTCGCGTCCGTCGACGCCATGACCCGCCCCTACCGGATCCAGGGCACGGGCGACACCACGACCGCCGGCACGCACCAGGCGGTCGCGAAGTCGTGGCTGGCCCGCCTCCAGACGGCGGTGCAGGATCGTGAGGTCGTGGCGCTCCCCTTCGCCGACCCGGACCTGGCCGCCCTCGCCCACAACGGCACCCGGGTCACCGGCTCCCTCAGCCAGCTCGACGAAGCCACCGACGTCGCCGCCACCACGGTGAAGACCGTGCTCCACGTGACGCCGAGCACCGACTTCGCCTGGCCGGTGGACGGCGCCGTCGATCCGTCGATCGTGAAGGTCGCCACCTCCGCCGGAGCCGACAAGGTGATCGCGCGCAGCGACAGCCTCAAGGAGACGGGCGGTCTGCCGTACACACCGTCCGCGGCCCGCCCCATCGGCGGCGGCACCACCGCGGTGGTCGCGGACGCGCGGCTGTCGACGGCGTTCCAGGGCGATCTGACGAAGGCCTCCACCGCCACGCTCGCCGTGCAGCGCTTCCTCGCCCAGAGCCTCGCTCTCGACCTGCAGACGAACAAGCAACGCAGCATCGTCTTCGCCCCGCAGCGCACGCCCACGGTGAGCCAGGCCACCGCCATGGCCGAGGCGATCACCGCCCTCCAGGGCAGCACCTGGTCCCAGACCCAGACCCTCACGGCGGCCGCGGCCGCCAAGCCCGACCCCGGCGCCACCACCAAGGTGCCCTCGGCATCCGCCTACCCCTCCTCGCTCCGCAAGCAGGAACTGCCTCGGTCGGCGTTCACGCAGATCGCGAGCACACAGGGCAAGTTCGACAAGTTCCAGATGATCCTCTCGGACCAGTCCCGGGTGGTGACCCCCTTCGGCCGGGCCATGAACCGCGAGATGTCCACGTCGTGGCGCGGCCGGGCCGCCGAGGCGAGCGACTTCCGCGACGACGTGGAGGACTACCTCGACGACCTCATCAGCCAGGTCAGCCTGATCGACAAGTCGGAGACCAAGCTCTCCGGACGCAGCGCCACGATCCCGGTGACGGTCCAGAACTACCTGGTCCAGGACGTGCACCACCTGAGGCTGAGGCTGACCTCGCTGAGCCCGAACCGCCTGGAGATCGGCGGCTCGTCCTACTACGAGCAGCCGGTCGAGGTCTCGGGCGGGCACAGCCAGACGATCAAGTTCCCCACGACGGCCAACGCCAACGGCGTCGCCTCCGTGGTCGCGCAGCTGTACACGGACGACGGCCAGCCCTACGGCCGGGCCGTCCGGTTCGACGTGAAGGTCACCGAGTTCACGGCGACCGTGATGCTGGTCATCGGCGGTGGTGTCCTGCTGCTCGTGCTGGCAGGCTTCCGCATGTACACCCAGCGCAAGCGGGCGGCCGCCCGGGAGGCCGAGGAGAACGGCCCCGACGGCGCCGACGCGACCGCGGCGGAGCCGGAGAACCCCGAAGGCCCCGAGGACCGTCTCACCAAGGAGTCCGGAACCGGAGCCGGGGCAGACGACCCGCAGCAGCCGAGTGACCCGACCCCGGACACCCCTGCGGAAAGCGCCGACCCGTCCGGCACGGGTGAGAGAGTGGACCGTTGAGGATGTCGTGGCCGGTGTGCCAGGGACGATGAGGTGGGGTAACCATGAACGCGCCGTACGACGGTGACCGCGGCCAGGGCGCGGGCAGCTCGGGGCACCCCGAGGGTCCGCCGTCCGGGCACGGCCAGGTACCGCCGCAGGCTCCGGCGGACATGTACCTCCAGGACGCCTACGACCAGGACCCCTACCGGTCCCAGGACCTCAACGCCCAGGACCCGGTCTCCGAGGCCCTCTACGACCGGGCCGCGCACCCTCCGCCGGCGCCGGGCACCTACCAGGCGCAGCAGCCGCTGTACGGCCGTCCGCAGCAGTCGCCGTACGCGCCCGACCCGAACGTGTGGGCGCAGACCCCGGCGCCGGAGCCGGAGGGGCCCACGCAGTACCTGCCGTACGGCGACAACCCGCGCACCACGCAGTTCGTGGGCGTCGACGACCTGGTGACCCAGGCCGGCGACGAGCGGCACGAGCCGGACGCCTTCGCCCATCTCTTCCGCGACCAGCAGCAGAGCGGCCCCGGTCCGTCGCCCGGGCCCCCGTCCGTGCCCGGTCCGGCGGGGCCCGCCGTGCCGTCTCCCGCACCGCAGTACCAGGCACCGGTGGCACCCGCTCCCTCCGCCGACGAGACGATGAACCTCGGCACCGTGCCGGCCGCTCCGGTGGCTGCCGAATCCGCCGCGGCTCCCGCCACGAAGGGCGGCAAGGCCGCGGGCCTGCTGAAGTCGAGCGCCGTGATGGCGGCCGGCACGATGGTCTCCCGCCTGACCGGGTTCGTCCGCTCGGCGCTGATCGTGTCGGCGCTCGGTGTCGGTCTGCTCGGTGACACCTTCCAGGTGGCCTACCAGCTGCCGACGATGATCTACATCCTGACCGTCGGTGGCGGCCTCAACTCGGTCTTCGTGCCGCAGCTCGTGCGCGCCATGAAGGAGGACGAGGACGGCGGCGAGGCGTACGCCAACCGGCTGCTGACCCTGGTCATGGTGGCACTCGGCGTACTGACGGGGCTCGCGATCCTCGGCGCCCCGTTGCTGATCCGGCTGCTCTCCGACTCGGTCTCCGGCGACCCGGCGGCCAACGAGGTCGCCATCACCTTCGTCCGCTACTTCCTGCCCTCGATCTTCTTCATGGGTATCCATGTGGTGATGGGTCAGATCCTCAACGCCCGCGGGAAGTTCGGCGCGATGATGTGGACCCCGGTCCTGAACAACATCGTCATCATCGTGACGCTCGGCATGTTCATGTGGGTCTACGGCACCGCTGCCGACTCCGGCATGAAGGTCACGAACATCCCGCCGGAGGGCCAGCGGCTGCTCGGCGTCGGCGTCCTGCTCGGCCTGGTCGTCCAGGCGCTGGCGATGATCCCCTACCTGCGCGAGACCGGCTTCCGGATGCGGCTGCGCTTCGACTGGAAGGGCCACGGCCTCGGCAAGGCCGTGACGCTTGCCAAGTGGACCGTCCTGTTCGTCCTCGCCAACCAGGCCGGCGCGATCGTCGTCACCCAGCTGTCCACTGCGGCGGGCAAGGCCTCGCCGATCGACGGCACGGGCTTCGCCGCCTACGCCAACGCCCAGCTGATCTGGGGTCTGCCGCAGGCCATCATCACCGTCTCCCTGATGGCGGCCCTTCTGCCGCGCATCTCCCGCTCGGCCGCCGAGAACGACTCCGGAGCCGTCCGCGACGACATCTCCCAGGGCCTGCGCACGACGGCCGTCGCGATCGTGCCGATCTCCTTCGGGTTCCTCGCCCTCGGCGTCCCGATGTGCACCCTGATCTTCGGTTCCTCGGGCACCAGCGAAGCCACGAACATGGGCTTCATGTTGATGGCCTTCGCCCTCGGCCTGATCCCGTACTCCGTGCAGTACGTCGTCCTGCGCGCCTTCTACGCCTACGAGGACACCCGAACCCCCTTCTACAACACGGTCATCGTGGCCGCGGTCAACGCGAGCGCCTCGGCGCTGTGCTACGTGGTGCTGCCGCCGCGCTGGGCCGTGGCCGGCATGGCGGCCTCCTACGGCCTCGCCTACGTGATCGGCGTCGGCGTCGCCTGGCGGCGGCTGCGCAAGCGCCTGGGCGGCGACCTCGACGGCAGCCGCGTGCTGCGGACCTACGCCCGGCTCTGCATCGCCTCGGTACCGGCGGCGCTGCTCAGCGGGGCGGCCTGCTACGGCATCGCGCACTCGCTCGGCCAGGGTGTTCTCGGTTCGTTCGCCGCACTGGTCGCCGGCGGTGCGATCCTGTTCGGGATCTTCTTCGTCGCCGCCCGCAAGATGCGTATCGAGGAGCTGAACTCACTGGTCGGAATGGTGCGGGGGCGCCTGGGGCGCTGAGGCGGGGGTAAGCGCACAACCATCGTCCGCCACCGTGTGTCGTGCATAGCGGCGGACTGTGGGCACAATTGGATTCCGCGTCACACGGCGCGCATTGGATGGGGAGGCAGGAACGACGGTGGCGGAACGGAGCACGGCTGCCGTCGACGTGGCAGACAACAGCGGTGACGAGCCGCTGACCGCCAAGGCGGACCAGTCCACGGCCGACGGGGTGGCCCAGAACCGGGAGCGGGACACGGAAGACGTCGAGGCACAGGGGAGTGGTGGGACCGAGGAACCCGGCAAGGCGTCGCCGCCGGAGCTGCACAGCGGCCACAAGCTCGCCAGACGCTACCGCCTCGAGGAATGCGTCACCCGTCTGGACGGATTCAGCAGTTGGCGGGCCGTCGACGAGAAACTGCGTCGCGCCGTCGGCGTCCATGTCCTGCCCGCGGACCACGCACGCGCGCGTTCCGTCCTGGCGGCGGCCCGGTCCTCCGCGCTGCTGGGCGACCCTCGTTTCGTCCAGGTCCTGGACGCCGTCGAGGAGAACGACCTCGTCTACGTCGTCCACGAATGGCTGCCCGACGCCACCGAACTGACCCCGTTGCTCGCCTCCGGCCCGCTGGAGCCGTACGACGCGTTCCAGATGGTCAGTCAGGTGGCCTCGGCCATGGCGGCCGCCCACCGTGAGGGTCTGGCCCATCTGCGGCTGAACCCGAACGCGGTCCTGCGCACCTCGTCCGGGCAGTGGCGCATCCGCGGCCTCGCCGTGAACGCCGCCCTGCGCGGCATCAGTTCGGAGACCCCGCAGCGTGCGGACACGGAGGCGATCGGCGCCCTGCTCTACGCGGCGCTCACCCAGCGCTGGCCCTACGAGAGCGACGCCTACGGTCTGACCGGACTGCCCAAGGACGTCGGCCTGATCGCACCCGACCAGGTGCGGGCGGGTGTCCACCGGGGCCTGTCCGAGCTGTCCATGCGGGCGCTCGCCAACGACGGTGCGACGGCCTCCCGGCACGAGTCGGCGTGCACCACTCCCGAGGAGCTGGTGAAGGCGATCGGCGAGATGCCCCGCATCCGCCCGCCCGAGCCGACGTTCACGGCCCCGCCCGAGTACCAGCGCACGACGTACCAGCAGGGCACCTACGGCCGCCCGGCACCGCGTCCCGGTGTCACGCAGCCCGTTCCCTCCCCGCCTCCTCCGCTCCAGAGCCGTACCGGCCGGGCGCTGAAGTGGGCCGTCTCGGCCCTCCTCATCGCCGCGCTGGGCCTGGGAAGTTGGCAACTGGCGGACGCGCTGATGGACCAGGGCAACAAATCGGACGAGAACCAGACCCAGACGACCGACGACGGCGACAAGAACAGCGAGTCGCCGAAGCCCACGAAGACGCTCGCGATCCAGGACGCCGAGGAGTACGTCGCCGAGGGCGACGCTCAGCATCCCGGCGACGTGAAGCTGACGTACGACGACAGCATGACGACGGGCTGGCGGACCAGTTCCTACAAGGACGGTCCGAAGATAGTGATCAAGCCCGGTGTCGGCATCGTCTACGACCTCGGCTCCGAGCAGGACGTGTCGACCGCGACGCTGTCCCTCCGGTACGGCGGCGACCACACGACGGTCGATCTGTACGCGGCCGACTCGCTGACGCCGTCCTCGCTGAGCTCCATGGAGAAGATCGGTACGGCCACGACGAGCAGCACCACGGCCACCGTGAAGGTCAGCAAGACGGTCAAGTCGCGGTACGTGCTGGTGTGGCTCACCGCGCTGCCGTACTCGGGGCAGGACTCCACGAACTACAGCGACGCCGGCTACAAGCAAGCCATCACCAACGTGAAGTTCACGGGCTGAGGCGTCACCGAGACAAAGGGAGGGGGTCCGATGGCAGATGGCAGCGCGTACGAAGACACCAGCGATCAGGACCTCCTGGCCCGACATGTAGAGGGCGACCCCGACGCCTTCGGTGAGCTCGTACGGCGCCATCGGGATCGCCTCTGGGCCGTGGCCCTGCGGACGCTGGGAGACCGTGAGGAGGCCGCTGACGCCGTTCAGGACGCTCTGGTGTCCGCCTACCGGGCCGCCCACACCTTCCGGGGACAGTCGGCCGTCACGACGTGGCTGCATCGGATCACCGTGAACGCCTGTCTGGACCGGGCCAGAAAGGCGGCCTCCCGCAAGACCGCTCCGGTCGACGACACCGAGCGCCTGGAGCAGCTCCTGGAGCCGCACGAGGAGGCGTCGGCGCCCGCCGAGCGCAACGACCTCCACCGGCAGCTTCTGGAGGCCCTCGGCACCCTTCCGCCCGACCAGAAGGCCGCCCTCGTCCTCGTGGACATGCAGGGCTACCCGGTCGCCGAAGCCGCCCGCATGCTCGACGTGCCGACGGGCACGGTGAAGAGCCGCTGCGCCCGGGGCAGAGCCAGACTTCTCCCCCTCCTCACTCATCTCCGGCCGGAAAGCTCCGGCGATTCCAGAGAATCGGGCGCCGGACGGAACCGGACGCAGGGGACATCCGTCCCACCCGCAGCGGGACCGCCGTCACAGGGCCCGCCGGATTCAGGATCAAGCGATTCAGCTGCAGTGAAGGGCGGAGGTGGGCGAGCGTGACATCCACGACAGACACAGCCGGGCACCCGGACGTCGCGGAGATCTCCGACCTCACCGAAGGCCTGCTCCCCGCGTCCAGGACCGCGGACGTGCGACGGCATCTGGACGAGTGCGAACTCTGCGCGGATGTCCACGCGTCGCTGGAGGAGATCCGCGGCCTGCTCGGCACTCTGCCGGGTCCGCCTCGTATGCCCGCCGACGTCGCCGGCAGGATCGACGCCGCCCTCGCCGCGGAAGCTCTCCTGCAGGCCACAGCTCCTGACGCCGTGAACGGCCCGACCCTCGTCGACAGCACGCATGTTTCACGTGAAACATCGACAGCCACGGATCGTCCCTCCGGCCACGCCCGTTCCTCGACCACCGGCCCCGGCCGCAAGGAGAGGCGGCGCGGCGGGCGTCGCAGGACCGCCGTTCTGGGAGCCGTCTTCGCGGTCGCCGCTCTGGGATTCGGTTCCGTGCTGCTGTCCACACTGGACGACGGCAAGCCGTCGGACGGACGCCAGACCTCCGCGGCCGACACCTTCTCCGACAGCACGCTGGAGAACCAGGTCACCGATCTCCTCGCGAAGTCGCAGTCCGCCACCGGCGGAGCGCGTTCTCCGCAACACAGCATGGGCGTGGAGTCCGTCCCCAGCAGCGGCGACCAGCCCTTCGTGACGAAGAGCCAGCCGGTGGTGCCCCCGTGCATCAAGAAGGGCGTCGACGACAGCGGGACGACGCTCGCGACCGAGGGCGGTGTCTACCGGAGCACGGAGGCGCTGCTCGTGGTGGTGCGCGACGCCGACGATCCCACCCGCGTGACCGCGTATCTCATGGACTCGTCCTGCGTGGACAAGGCTCCGACGAGCACCGCGAAGGTCTTGCTGAAGCGCTCCTATACGCACTCCTGACCGCGCACGCTTCGTCTTCCTCCCCCGTGGTATTTCGTACGGTGTGAGCCTCGCCGTGTGCCCGGACACACCGGGAATGCGCGCCCCTTAGGATCCGTTGGGTGGGGTGAGAGTTCTGAAAGGGGCTCCACCGGTCCGACGACGCAGTCCAGAGACGAGGAACCAAGCCGTGAGCGACGTCCGTAACGTGATCATCATCGGCTCCGGGCCCGCCGGCTACACGGCGGCGCTCTACACCGCGCGCGCGTCGCTGAAGCCGCTGGTGTTCGAAGGCGCCGTCACTGCGGGCGGTGCCCTGATGAACACCACCGAGGTGGAGAACTTCCCGGGCTTCCAGGACGGCATCATGGGCCCCGAGCTCATGGACAACATGCGCGCCCAGGCCGAGCGCTTCGGCGCCGAGCTGATCCCGGACGACATCGTCAGCGTCGACCTCACCGGTGAGATCAAGACCGTCACCGACACCTCCGGCACCGTCCACCGGGCCAAGGCCGTCATCGTGACCACCGGCTCGCAGCACCGCAAGCTCGGCCTGCCGAACGAGGACGCCCTCTCCGGCCGCGGTGTCTCGTGGTGCGCCACCTGTGACGGCTTCTTCTTCAAGGACCAGGACATCGCCGTCATCGGCGGTGGCGACACCGCGATGGAGGAGGCCACCTTCCTCTCCCGCTTCGCCAAGTCCGTGACGATCGTCCACCGTCGGGACACCCTGCGCGCCTCCAAGGCGATGCAGGAGCGCGCCTTCGCCGACCCGAAGATCTCCTTCGTGTGGGACAACGAGGTCGCCGAGATCCAGGGCGACCCGAAGCTCGCCGGTCTGAAGCTGCGCAACCTCAAGACCGGCGAACTGAGCGACCTCGCGGTCACCGGCCTGTTCATCGCGATCGGCCACGACCCGCGCACCGAGCTCTTCAAGGGCCAGCTCGACCTGGACGAGGAGGGCTACCTGAAGGTGGAGGCGCCCTCGACCCGTACGAACCTGACGGGTGTCTTCGGCGCCGGTGACGTGGTCGACCACACCTACCGCCAGGCGATCACCGCGGCCGGCACCGGGTGTTCGGCCGCTCTCGACGCCGAGCGCTTCCTCGCGGCGCTCGCCGACGAAGAGCAGGCCGAGCCCGAGAAGACCACTGTCTGACCCCCCTTCCCGCCCCACCGCACCAACCAGTTAAGGAGCCCGCCGTGGCCGGCACCCTGAAGAACGTGACCGACGATTCCTTCGAGCAGGACGTCCTGAAGAGCGACAAGCCCGTCTTGGTGGACTTCTGGGCCGCCTGGTGCGGACCGTGCCGCCAGATCGCGCCGTCCCTTGAGGCGATCGCCGCCGAGTACGGCGACAAGATCGAGATCGTCAAGCTCAACATCGACGAGAACCCGGGTACGGCCGCCAAGTACGGCGTCATGTCCATCCCGACGCTCAACGTCTACCAGGGTGGCGAGGTCGCCAAGACCATCGTCGGCGCCAAGCCGAAGGCCGCGATCGTCCGCGACCTCGAGGACTTCATCGCTGAGTGATGTTTCACGTGAAACATGATGGGGGCCGACCCGGAAGGGTCGGCCCCCACTGCGTTACAGGGGTCGCAGCGCTGGTTCCTTCTGTACCGCTCCGAGAAGCCGGTCCAGCGCCATCTCCACGTCCTCCTTCCAGGAGAGCGTGGTGCGCAGCTCCAACCGCAGTCTCGGGTACGCCGGGTGGGGCCGGACCGTCTTGAAGCCCACCGCGAGAAGATGGTCGGCCGGCAGCAGACAGGCGGGCTCCTTCCAGCGCGCGTCGCCGAAGGCCTCGATCGCCTTGAAGCCGCGCCGCAGCAGGTCCTTGGCGACCGTCTGGACCATCACCCGGCCCAGCCCCTGCCCCTGATAGCCCGGCATGATGAACGACGTCATCAGCTGAACGGCATCCGGAGAGACGGGACTTGTGGGAAACGCCGTGGAGCGCGGCACATAGGCGGGCGGGGCGTAGAGCACGAAGCCCACCGGCACCTCGTCGACATAGACGACCCGGCCGCACGATCCCCAGTCCAGCAGGACGGCGGAGATCCAGGACTCCTTCTCCAGCGCGGGTGTTCCCGCCTTTACCGCGGCCTCCCCGCTGACGGGGTCCAGCTCCCAGAAGACACACGAGCGACAGCGCTGGGGAAGGTCCGGAAGGTTGTCCAGCGTGAGCGGTACGAGCCGACGCCCCATGAAGCCTGTTCCTCGCTTCCTTCGCCCGCCGCATCGCGGGCGGCCGTCAGAGCGCTGCGTTCCCTGAGCAGGCTGCCGACGAATCCGCCGACTGCCCCCAGTCCCAAGCCCGCGCTCACCAGTCCGCTTCGGCTCACCGTTCGCATGGCCCCTGCCTCCCCTCAGAGGTGCTGCCGGGTGGATGCGCCTCACCCGCTCGCATCGTATCCACGATGCGATTGTCCCGATACCGCCTCAAAGCAAAGAGCGGGCTGTGTCCGGTCCACACCGGCCACAGCCCGCTCCCGCTGCGCCACCTGGGCGATGTCACCCCGGCGACGCCTGGCTCAGTCCTCCGTCTCCTCGGACTCGTCGTCCAGGAGACTCTTCTGCAGAACCGGTCCCTCACCGGGGGCGAGAGAGCTGAGGATGCGCTCAAGGTCCTCCATCGAGGCGAACTCGACCGTGATCTTCCCCTTCTTCTGCCCCAGGTCGACCTTCACCCGCGTCTCGAAGCGGTCCGAGAGACGGGTGGCGAGGTCGGACAGCGCCGGGGAGACCCGCGTACCGGCACGAGGGCCCTTGGAGCGCTGAGCGGTCTGGGGCCGCGACCCCATGAGGGTCACGATCTCCTCGACCGCCCGCACCGAGAGTCCCTCGGCCACGATCCGGTGGGCGAGCCGGTCCTGCTCCTCCGAGTCCTCCACGGAGAGCAGCGCCCGGGCGTGCCCGGCGGACAGAACCCCGGCGGCGACCCGACGCTGGACGGCCGGCGAGAGCTTCAGCAGACGCAGGGTGTTGGAGACCTGAGGACGGGACCGGCCGATGCGGTCCGCCAGCTGGTCGTGCGTGCAGTTGAAGTCCTTCAGCAGCTGGTCGTAGGCGGCGGCCTCTTCCAGCGGGTTCAGCTGAGCGCGGTGCAGGTTCTCCAGCAGCGCGTCCAGGAGAAGCTTGTCGTCGTCCGTGGCCCGCACAATGGCCGGGATGGCCTCCAGGCCCGCCTCACGGCTGGCCCGCCAGCGCCGCTCGCCCATGATGAGCTCGTAGCGCGTGGGACCGACCTGCCGGACGACGACCGGCTGGAGGAGGCCGACCTCCTTGATGGAGGTGACGAGTTCCTGGAGGGCGTCGTCGTCGAAGACCTCCCGCGGCTGGCGCGGGTTCGGCGTGATGGAGTCGAGAGGGAGCTCCGCGAAGTGCGCACCCATCGGAGGCGCCGGAGTCTCCCCATAGCCGTTGAACGACAGCTCCTCGGTTTCATGTGAAACAGGCGGCAGCGTGGCCACCTTCGCTGCCGCCACCCCGCGTTCGGTCGTCAGCACCGGAACAGCCGCCGGGGAGGCGGAGCCGGGGCCCGCCACCGGGGCCGGCGCCTTCTCCGTCGGTGCAGCAGGGATCAGTGCGCCGAGACCACGACCCAAACCCCTCCGTCGCTCGCTCACTGGATCCCCTCCACCATGCTCGGATTGCTCTGTGCGCCGATGTGAACCTGGGTCGGGTCATAACTGACGCCGACACCCTTCAGGGCGATTTCTCGTGCTGCCTCAAGATAGGACAGGGCGCCACTCGATCCGGGATCGTAGGTCAGCACGGTCTGTCCGTAGCTCGGCGCCTCGGAGATACGGACCGAGCGGGGAATGCTCGTCCGCAGCACCTCGTCGCCGAAGTGGGTGCGCACCTCGTCGGCGACCTGGGACGCAAGACGCGTCCGACCGTCGTACATGGTGAGCAGGATGGTCGACACATGCAGGGCGGGGTTGAGGTGCCCCCGCACCAGGTCGACGTTCCGCAGCAGCTGGCCGAGTCCCTCCAGCGCGTAGTACTCGCACTGGATCGGGATGAGGACCTCCGCACCGGCGACCAGCGCGTTGACCGTCAGCAGGCCGAGCGAGGGCGGGCAGTCGATGAGGATGTAGTCCAGCGGCTGCTCGTACGCCTGGATCGCTCGCTGCAGCCGGCTCTCACGTGCCACCAGGGAGACCAGCTCGATCTCCGCACCAGCGAGATCGATCGTGGCAGGGGCGCAGAAGAGACCTTCGACATCAGGAACCGGCTGGACGACTTCTGCCAGCGGCCGGCTCTCGACCAGGACGTCGTAGATGGAAGGGACTTCGGCGTGATGATCGATACCCAGGGCAGTGGACGCGTTGCCCTGGGGGTCGAGGTCGATCACCAGGACACGGCCGCCGTGCAGAGCCAGCGAAGCGGCAAGGTTGACGGTCGTCGTCGTCTTGCCCACCCCGCCCTTCTGGTTGGCGACGACCATGATCCGGGTCTGCTCGGGCCGCGGCAGGCCCTCACCGGCGCGGCCCAGAGCCTCTACCGCCAGTTGGGCAGCACGACCGATCGGAGTGTCGTCCATCGGGGGCGGTGTTTCACGTGAAACATCGTCCCCCATCGACTCGGTTCGGGGACCGGGGACCGGATCGGTCATCGGTCCCGCGATGTTGGCGTCGGACCGCAAGGATTCACTCTCCTCGACTTCAGGCTCGCAATGAACAGAGCCTCCCATGTCTTCGGGGTCGTGAACCAGTGAGGCCTGGCGTTCTGTGGAGAAATCCACTTCTGTGGAAAACTCCGTGCCCCCTTCGGGGGACGGATTGTCACTTGAGGGGTCCTCTCGGAGTGCTCCGAGAGGCTTTCGGTCGCGGGGTTCGGCCGCAGCGCGGCCCCGGCTGATGATGCCGTGCAGCAGTGAGCGACGTTTCACGTGAAACACGATGCAGGGCAGCCGTGCCCGTTCTGCCGCGACACTCCGGCATGCGTAGGTTTGGCAGCTTGTGTGGAGTACCGCTGGTCCTCAGGACGGATCAGCAGGCGGCCACATCAACGACGTCGACGGGTCCGTCCGGTACGCGCCGCCTTGGCTCGCTTCGCGGCGAAGCGGACTCCGCCGGGGCTCTCCCCGACCTCGACCCGTACCACCGTGGACAGAGGATCCACGATCCCCTCACCGACCTGCACGATCGAGGTCCCCACGGCGCCGAGCTTGCTCAGTGCCGTCGTCGCCGCCTTCAACTCCTCCTCCGCGGTGTCGCCCTTGAGCGCCAGCATCTCGCCGTAGGGACGCAGCAGGGGGACGCCCCAGGTGGCCAGACGGTCCAGCGGGGCGACGGCCCGTGCGGTGACGACGTGCACCGGCTGGAGCTTCCCCATGACTTCTTCCGCCCGCCCGCGTACGACCGTGACATGGTCCAGGCCGAGCAGCTCCACGACCTCGGTGAGGAAGGTGGTCCGCCGCAGCAGCGGTTCCAGCAGCGTGATCTTCAGGTCCTCACGGACCAGCGCCAGGGGAATGCCGGGCAGACCGGCTCCCGAGCCGACATCGCACACGGTGACTCCGTCGGGTACGACCTCCGAGAGCACCGCGCAGTTCAGCAGGTGCCGCTCCCACAGGCGGGGCACCTCACGCGGACCGATGAGACCGCGCTGCACACCCGCCTCAGCGAGCAGCTCGGCGTAGCGCACCGCGTCATCGAAGCGATCGCCGAACACCTCACGCGCCTGCTCGGGCGCGGGGGGAAGCTCCGCTGCCTCCGTCACGGGGAACCGTCCTTCCGTACCGCATCAGCGCACCGGGCGCCGACCACCAGAACTATCAGGCTGACAAAGTTCGGCCCCGTCTGCTCTACAGACGGGGCCGGAGGAACGTAGGGACCGATCAGGCGGGGAGTACCACGACGAAGCGCTGCGGCTCCTCGCCCTCGGACTCGCTGCGCAGGCCCGCGGCCTTGACCGCGTCGTGCACGACCTTGCGCTCGAACGGCGTCATCGGCTTCATTTTCACGGACTCACCGGTGCTCTTGACCTCCGCGGCGGCCTTGGCGCCCAGTTCGGAGAGCTCGGCCCGCTTCTTGGCGCGGAAGCCGGCGATGTCCAGCATCAGCCGGCTGCGGTCCCCGGTCTCCCGGTGCACGGCCAGGCGCGTGAGCTCCTGGAGGGCCTCCAGCACCTCGCCGTCCCGGCCGACCAGCTTCTGCAGGTCGCGGCTGCCCGCGTCGCTGATGATCGAGACAGCGGCGCGGTCGGCCTCGACGTCCATGTCGATGTCGCCGTCGAGATCGGCGATGTCGAGCAGACCTTCGAGGTAGTCCGCCGCGATCTCGCCCTCCTGCTCCAGGCGGGTCAGGGTGTCTGCACCCTCGGCAGCGGCGGAGGTGGTGCCTTCCGTCACGGGATGGACTCCTTCTTACTTCTTGGACGGGGACTTGGGCCGCTGCGGGCCCTTGCGCTGTCCGGACTGGGCCTTGCTGCGGGTACCGCCGCCGGGCGTGGCCTTCTTGGCGGCGGGCTTGGCGTCCTCGGGCTCGCCGGACTTGCTCAGGGACGTCGTCCCCGAGGCGGACTCGTCCTCGTCCTTGGTACCGCCCGAAGCGCTGCCCGTGGCACCGCCGACCGTGCCGGACTGTCGCTGGGACTTGGTCTGCCGCTTGGGCTGCTGCCGCTTGGGGGCGGCCGCGCTCGTCGGCGTACCGTCCTCGGTCTGGGCAACCGCCTGGGCGTCGCTCTGGACGACACTGCCGTCCGCCTGGGCCGCGAGACCCGCCTTGTTCAGACCGTTGATGAACTTGCGCTCGAACTCGTTGCGGTCCCGGCCCTTGGCGACGATCGCCTTGATGATGGTGCGCTCGCTGCGCTTGCGGGCCTTGCCGTGGTTCGTGACGTGCTTGGTGAGGCGCTCCAGGTAGGCGGCCTGGGCCTTGGAACCCGGGGTCGGGTTGTTGTGGATGACGTACATCTGCTGGCCCATGGTCCACACGTTGGTGGTCAGCCAGTAGACGAGGACACCGACCGGGAAGTTGATGCCGAAGACGGCGAACATGACCGGGAAGACGTACATCAGCATCTTCTGCTGCTGCATGAACGGCGTCTTGACGGTGGTGTCGACGTTCTTCGTCATCAGCTGGCGCTGCGTGTAGAACTGCGACGCCGACATCAGGACGATCATGACCGCAGTGACGACGCGGACGTCGGTGAGGGAGGCGCCGAGCGCCTCCACCTTCGACGAGCCGTCGGTGAACTTCGCCGCGAGCGGGGCGCCGACGATGTGTGCCTTACGGGCGCTGGCCAGCAGCGAGTCGTTGATGACACCGATCGTCGAGCCGGTCGCGATGCCGTTGAGCACGTGGTACAGGGCGAAGAAGAACGGCGACTGCGCCAGGATGGGAAGGCACGAGGAGAGCGGGTTGGTGCCCGTCTCCTTGTACAGCTTCATCATCTCTTCGGACTGGCGCTGCTTGTCGTTCTTGTAGCGCTCCTGGATCTTCTTCATCTCGGGCTGCAGCGTCTGCATGGCCCGGGTCGACTTGATCTGCTTCACGAAGAGCGGGATCAAGCAGATACGGATCAGGATCACCAGGGACACGATCGACAGGCCCCAGGCCCACCCGGTGTCGGGGCCGAAGATGGCGCCGTACACCTTGTGGAACTGGACAATGACCCAGGAGACGGGTGTCGTGATGAAGCTGAAAAGACTGGCAATCGTGTCCACTAATCATGCTCCTTGGGCATGGGACGGGGTCTCTGCTTCGGCGGAGGGCCCGCCCCTGCGTGCACGCCAGGCGTTACGCAGCATTTCGTGCCACCGCGGACGCTTGCGCGGGGGGACATGGTCCACACCGCCCAGCGACCACGGATTGCATCGCAGGATGCGCCAGGCGGTGAGTGCCGTTCCCTTGATCGCACCATGCCGGTCGATGGCCTGGAAGCCGTAGTGGGAGCACGACGGGTAGTACTTGCAGACCGGGCCGAGCAGTGGACTGATGGTCCACTGGTACAGCTTGATCAGCGCCAGTAGTGGGTACTTCATCGCGCGCCCCCTCCCAGCAGCCGCTGAAGGGCGGCATCCAGGTCTCGGGCCAGTTGTTCGTGATCGGCGTCGCCCGCCTCGGGCAGCGCTCGTACGACTACCAGGCTACCGGGGGGAAACAGAGCGACCCTGTCGCGCATCAGATGGCGGAGCCTGCGCTTCACCTTGTTGCGCACCACCGCGCCACCCACGGCTTTGCTCACGACGAAACCCGCACGCGTCGGGGGAGCGCTCTCCCCAGGCGCGTGCGGGTCCGTGGCACCGCTGCGTAGATGGACGACGAGGGACGGGCGGCCTGCCCGGCGCCCCCGTCGTACCGCGGTCGCGAAGTCCTCGCGCCGCCTCAGCCGGTTCTCGGTGGGCAGCACGATGTCATGACCTGACCGGGATCAGGCGGACAGGCTGGCGCGACCCTTGGCACGACGGTTCGCGAGAATCGCGCGACCGGCACGGGTGCGCATCCGCAGGCGGAAGCCGTGGGTCTTGGCGCGACGGCGGTTGTTCGGCTGGAAGGTGCGCTTGCTCACTCGGGGGCTCCAGAAATCAAATCGGTGGTGGCGGGTGCCGTCCTGGCTGTCACCGTGCGCCCACGAGTAGCTCGCAGTCACGCCCGATTGCACCGCTTCCCGATCACCGGTTCACCCCCGCAGTGGCGGGGACGTGATCTTGTGCCCATCGGAGGCAGGCGGCAGCAGCCATCGACAACTCGACCTGGTTACGGTACGCGCGGCTACGCCATCCGGTCAAACCAGCGGTCACCGGGAGACACTATCCACAGCCTGGGGACAACAACTTGAACCGCACCCGTCGCCCTGACTACCGTGGCTGAACTCCGATTCGTTCCCTTGTAGCTGTCCCACCCCCCTTGAATCCCGACTCGTCCCACAACCACACGAACGTGGGACCCGTGAGAGAGCGTGCCCTGTGGCTGACGTACCTGCCGATCTTGCCGCAGTGTGGCCACGAGTACTCGAGCAACTCCTCGGTGAGGGCCGCGGACAGGGTGTCGAGACCAAGGACGAGCACTGGATCCGGCGCTGCCAGCCGCTCGCGCTGGTCGCCGACACCGCCCTGCTCGCCGTACCGAACGAATTTGCGAAGAACGTACTGGAGGGCCGTCTGGCCCCGGTCGTCAGCGAGACGCTGAGCCGCGAGTGCGGCCGCCCGATCCGGATCGCGATCACCGTCGACGACTCCGCCGGCGAGCCCTCGCCCCCCGCGCCCCGGCCGCAGCCCCGCTACGAGGAGCCCGAGCTCCCCTCCGGGCAGTACGACAATTCATACGAGAGCTACGGCCGCCACCGCGCGGACGACTCCCTGCCCGGCCGTCCCGAGCGCTCCGAGCGCCCCGGGCCGCAGGGCGACCACGGGCACCGTCCGGACCAGCTGCCGGCTCCCCGCGCGGACGAGCTGCCGACCGCCCGCCCCGCGTACCCCTCCGAGTACCAGCGCCCCGGCCCTGGCGCCTGGCCGCGCCCGCCGCAGGACGAGTACAGCTGGCGCCAGCAGCAGCTCGGCTTCCCCGAGCGCGACCCGTACGCGTCGCCGTCGCAGGAGTCCTATACACAGGAGTCCTACGGGCAGGAGCCGTACCCCCAAGAGCCGTACGCGCAGGAGTCGTACGGCTCCCCGGCGCAGGACTACCGTCCGCAGCCCATGGACCGCCCGTCGTACGACACCCAGCGGCCGGACTACGACAAGCCCCGCTCGGACTACGACCAGGCGCGCCCCGACTACGACAAGCCGCGCCCCGACTACGACCACCGCGACGCGCGACGCGAGCTCCCCGAGCCGTCCCCCGGTCCCGCCCACCGCGGCGGCGGCCCCATGGGTGCCGCGCAGCCCCCCACCGGCGCTCCCGGCCCCCTGGCCGCGCAGCCCGCGCCGGCGACCGGGCCCGGTGAGCCGACCGCGCGGCTGAACCCGAAGTACCTCTTCGACACGTTCGTCATCGGCGCCTCCAACCGCTTCGCCCACGCGGCGGCGGTCGCGGTCGCCGAGGCGCCGGCGAAGGCGTACAACCCCCTGTTCATCTACGGGGAGTCGGGGCTCGGCAAGACGCACCTGCTGCACGCGATCGGGCACTATGCGCGCAGCCTGTACCCCGGCACGCGCGTGCGGTACGTGAGCTCGGAGGAGTTCACCAACGAGTTCATCAACTCCATCCGCGACGGCAAGGGCGACAGCTTCCGCAAGCGGTACCGCGAGATGGACATCCTGCTCGTCGACGACATCCAGTTCCTCGCGGACAAGGAGTCGACGCAGGAGGAGTTCTTCCACACCTTCAACACGCTCCACAACGCCAACAAGCAGATCGTGCTCTCCAGCGACCGGCCGCCCAAGCAGCTGGTGACGCTGGAGGACCGGCTGCGGAACCGTTTCGAGTGGGGTCTGATCACCGACGTCCAGCCGCCCGAGCTGGAGACGCGCATCGCGATCCTGCGCAAGAAGGCGGTCCAGGAGCAGCTCAACGCCCCGCCGGAGGTCCTGGAGTTCATCGCCTCCCGGATCTCGCGCAACATCCGCGAGCTGGAGGGCGCGCTGATCCGGGTGACGGCCTTCGCCTCGCTCAACCGGCAGCCGGTCGACCTCGGCCTCACCGAGATCGTCCTCAAGGACCTGATCCCCGGCGGCGAGGACTCGGCGCCCGAGATCACCTCGACGGCCATCATGAGCGCCACCGCCGACTACTTCGGCCTGACCGTCGAGGACCTGTGCGGCACCTCGCGCGGCCGCGCCCTCGTCACGGCCCGCCAGATCGCCATGTACCTCTGCCGCGAGCTCACGGACCTCTCCCTGCCGAAGATCGGCGCGCTGTTCGGCGGCCGCGACCACACCACGGTCATGCACGCCGACCGCAAGATCCGCAACCTGATGGCCGAGCGGCGCTCCATCTACAACCAGGTGACCGAGCTGACGAACCGCATCAAGAACGGCTGACAGAAGCAGAGTTACGGCGTTCAGGGCGCCCTGGGGACGAGATCCCGGGGCGCCCTTCGTCATGTCGCGGGTAACGCCGCCGTAGCCGCATGTTCGATTCCCCGCCGCGTTACGGCCTCTCTCCACAGATTCGGTGACTTTTTCCCGTCCACATCCTGGGGACCGCGAAGTTGTCCAGAACGCGGTCCACAGGCCGGCCGCCGAAAGACGATCGGCGCAGGTCACCTGGTTGTGGATTCGTGGACGAAGGATCTCCACAGACTGTGGACAGAGCGGAGATCCACAGGCTGTGCATCGAGTTGTCCACCGGTAACCCACAGGCTGGGGCCGGTTGTCCCCAGCGATCGCCGGCTTCTCCACATGCCTGTCCACTGTTCGGCAACGCGACGCGCCTGATCACCGGGTCGAGTGAAAGGCGTCACACGAAGGTGCCGGGTTGCCCTGTGGGAAACGTGGGCAAAGCTGGGGACGGCGTTGGGGAGAAGTCGCCTCAGGCTGTGCACGGAGTGTGCAGAACTTTCTGTTCTCCACAGAGACGCCCGGTTGTCCACCGGTGTCGCCCACAGGCACCGTGGATAAAATTCCGGCGCTGACCTGCGCAAACGAGGTTATCCACGGTATCCACAGCCCCTACTACTAAGACCAACTAGAGAGAGCTGGGAATCCGTTTCGAAGGGGGTCCTGTGCACAACTCGCTGTCCGGCTCCCGGCTGCCCCTCGTCACGACTTGACCCCGAGAGGCACCTACTGTCAGTGGGGTGCGTCAGACTGTTCCCCGGTGTCCTTCCCCTCACAGGGGTCCGGCTACACCGAGATCGACGAACAGACGACGAAGCCACGCAGGCCGAGAAGCGCCGGCAACAGCAGGAGGCGGCAACAGTGAAGATCCGGGTGGAACGCGACGTACTCGCGGAGGCAGTTGCCTGGGCGGCACGCAGCCTCCCGGCCCGTCCGCCGGCGCCTGTCCTCGCCGGCCTTCTGCTGAAGGCCGAGGAGGGCCAGCTGAGCCTCTCCAGCTTCGACTACGAGGTCTCCGCCCGGGTGGGCGTCGAGGCCGAGGTCGAGGAGGAGGGCACGGTGCTGGTCTCCGGCCGCCTGCTCGCCGACATCTGCCGCGCCCTGCCCAACCGTCCGGTGGAGATCTCCACAGACGGTGTACGGGCGACAGTGGTCTGCGGCTCCTCGCGGTTCACACTCCACACCCTGCCTGTGGAGGAGTACCCGGCGCTGCCGCAGATGCCGACCGCGACCGGCACCGTCCCCGGTGAGGTCTTCGCCTCCGCCGCGGCCCAGGTCGCCATCGCCGCCGGCCGTGACGACACGCTGCCGGTGCTGACCGGTGTGCGCATCGAGATCGAGGGCGACACCGTCACCCTCGCCTCCACCGACCGCTACCGCTTCGCGGTCCGCGAGTTCCTGTGGAAGCCGGAGAACCCCGAGACGTCCGCGGTCGCCCTGGTGCCCGCCAAGACGCTCCTGGACACCGCCAAGGCGCTCACGAGCGGCGACAGCGTCATCCTGGCGCTCTCCGGCTCGGGCGCGGGCGAGGGCCTGATCGGCTTCGAGGGCGCCGGGCGTCGTACGACGACCCGGCTGCTGGAGGGCGACCTCCCGAAGTACCGCTCGCTGTTCCCGACGGAGTTCAACTCCGTCGCCGTGATCGAGACCGCCCCCTTCGTGGAGGCCGTCAAGCGTGTGGCCCTGGTCGCCGAGCGCAACACCCCGGTGCGGCTGAGCTTCGAACAGGGCGTGCTGATCCTGGAGGCCGGCTCCAGCGACGACGCACAGGCTGTGGAAAGGGTCGACGCCCAGCTGGAGGGCGACGACGTCTCGATCGCCTTCAACCCGACCTTCCTGCTGGACGGCCTGAGCGCCATCGACTCCCCGGTGGCCCAGCTCTCCTTCACGACGTCCACCAAGCCCGCGCTGCTCAGCGGCAAGCCGGCCCTGGACGCCGAGGCGGACGAGGCCTACAAGTACCTGATCATGCCGGTGCGGCTCAGCGGCTGAGCGTCCGCTCTGGGAAAGCCCCAGGTGAGGGCGTACGTTTGAGCGCGTATGCCCACAGGTGTGCGTGAGCGTCCGGGTTTAGGCTCGGACGTGGGTACGAACAGTGCTCTCACGTCACGGCAACCTAAGGAACAACTGATGGAGCTCGGTCTCGTCGGCCTCGGCAAGATGGGCGGCAACATGCGCGAGCGGATCCGCCGCGCGGGCCACACGGTCATCGGATACGACCGCAACCCGGACCTCGCCGATGTCCACAGCCTGGGGGAGCTTGTGGATGCGCTGGAGGCTCCGCGGGTCGTGTGGGTGATGGTCCCGGCGGGGGCGCCCACCCAGTCGACCGTCGACGAGCTGGCCGAGCTCCTGGAGCCCGGTGACGTCGTGGTCGACGGCGGCAACTCCCGCTGGACGGACGACGAGAAGCACGCCGAGGAGCTCGCGGCCAAGGGCATCGGCTTCGTCGACTGCGGTGTCTCCGGCGGCGTCTGGGGCCTGGAGAACGGCTACGCGCTGATGTACGGCGGCGACGCGGCGAACGTCGCCAAGGTGCAGCCGGTCTTCGACGCCCTCAAGCCCAAGGGCGACGCGGGCGCGGTGCACGCCGGCAAGGTCGGTGCGGGCCACTTCGCGAAGATGGTCCACAACGGCATCGAGTACGCGATGATGCAGGCCTATGCCGAGGGCTGGGAGCTCCTGGAGAAGGTCGACTCCGTGACCGACGTCCGGGAGGTCTTCCGCTCCTGGCAGGAGGGCACCGTCATCCGCTCCTGGCTGCTGGACCTCGCGGTCAACGCCCTCGATGAGGACGAGCACCTGGAGAAGCTGCGCGGTTATGCACAGGACTCCGGCGAGGGCCGGTGGACCGTGGAAGCCGCCATCGACCACGCGGTGCCGCTGCCGGCGATCACCGCGTCCTTGTTCGCGCGGTTCGCGTCCCGCCAGGACGACTCGCCGCAGATGAAGATGATCGCGGCGCTGCGCAACCAGTTCGGCGGCCACGCGGTCGAGACGAAGTAATCCACAGGGCCGCCTCGCCTTCCACAGGAGGCGGTCCACAAGCTGGGGGAGGTCGGCGCCCGACCATGCACGTCACGCATCTGTCGCTGGCCGACTTCCGCTCGTACGCCCGGGTCGAGGTCCCGCTCGACCCGGGCGTCACCGCGTTCGTGGGCCCCAATGGGCAGGGCAAGACGAACCTGGTGGAGGCGATCGGCTACCTCGCGACCCTGGGCAGCCACCGCGTCGCCTCCGACGCGCCCCTGGTCCGCATGGGCGCCGACCGCGCGATCGTCCGGGCGCAGGTGCGGCAGGGCGACCGGCAGCAGTTGGTCGAGCTGGAGCTGAACCCGGGCCGGTCGAACCGTGCCCGTATCAACCGGTCCTCGCAGGTCAGGCCGCGTGACGTCCTGGGGATCGTGCGTACGGTGCTGTTCGCGCCGGAGGATCTCGCGCTGGTGAAGGGCGACCCGGGCGAGCGGCGCCGTTTCCTCGACGAGCTGATCACCGCGCGCTCCCCGCGCATGGCGGGCGTGCGCTCCGACTACGAGCGCGTCCTCAAGCAGCGCAACACCCTGCTGAAGTCGGCCGCGCTGGCCCGTCGGCACGGCGGCCGCTCGATGGATCTGTCCACCCTCGACGTGTGGGACCAGCATCTCGCGCGCGTGGGCGCCGAGTTGCTCGCCCAGCGGCTCGACCTCATCGGGGCGCTCCAGCCGCTGGCCGACAAGGCGTACGAGCAACTGGCGCCCGGCGGCGGCCCGGTCGCCCTGGAGTACAAGCCGTCCGCGCCGGGTGAGGCGCACACGCGCGAGGATCTCTACGAGCAGTTGATGGCGGCGCTCGCCGAGGCGCGCAAGCAGGAGATCGAGCGGGGCGTGACCCTCGTAGGCCCTCATCGGGACGATTTGAATCTCAAACTCGGTCAGCTGCCCGCCAAGGGGTACGCCTCGCACGGCGAGTCCTGGTCGTACGCGCTGGCGCTGCGCCTGGCCTCGTACGACCTCCTCCGGGCCGAGGGCAACGAACCCGTGCTGATCCTCGACGACGTGTTCGCCGAGCTGGACACCCGGCGCCGGGAGCGGCTGGCCGAGCTGGTGGCGCCCGGGGAGCAGGTCCTGGTGACGGCCGCGGTCGACGACGACGTACCGCATCTGCTGACGGGTACGCGGTACGCCGTGGCCGAGGGGACGGTGGAGCGCGTATGAGCGACCAGGAACCCGAGGCTCCCAAGGCGGCCGAGCCCTCCGGCGTCGACCTCGCGCGGGTGGCGCTCAGGGCCGCGCGGGAACAGGCACGCGCGCGTGGGGACGCGGCGCAGCAGAAGAAGCAGGCGCGCCGCGGGGGCCTGCGCTCCGGCGCGCGCGCCGACGGGCGCGACCCGATGGCGTTCGGCGCGGCCATCAACCGTCTGATCACCGAGCGCGGCTGGGAGACGCCGGCCGCGGTGGGCGGGGTGATGGGGCGCTGGCCGGAGATCGTCGGCGAGGACCTGGCCAAGCACTGCGTGCCGGAGAAGTACGACGAGGACGAGCGGGTGCTGGTCGTGCGCTGCGACTCCACGGCGTGGGCGACGAACCTGAGGCTGCTCGCACCGCAGTTGGTGGCCCGTCTGAACGAGGATCTCGGGCACGGCTCGGTGCAGATGATCAAGGTGAACGGCCCCGCTGGCCCCACCCGCCGCTACGGCCCGTTGCGGGCCCCGGGGAGCACGGGACCCGGCGACACCTACGGGTGACGGACATCACATCAAGGGCGTCGGAGGTGCTGTCGGAGCACGTCCGGCGCCCTTGTCGTGCGACCGAGCGCGGTTGCGAATTCCGACCTGACTCCCAAGTAGCCAAGGGTTGACGGCCGGAAGCGCTGAGTGCCTCCGTGAGCCTCTTGGAGCCCCGCTCTGTATATGGGGACCCGGAAGACGCCGGTTGAGGGCGGCACATGAGGACTCAGGTACCGGCAAACCCCCATCACTGTCGGCGCTACCGGTAGACTGGAAGCCAATCCCGCCCCAAACGTGGGGACCGTCCGGGACAAGCTGAGCACCGCTGATCAAGGCTTACCAACGCAACATGCCGCAGCCGCTCCGGCAACCCGCCGACGAGCCCGGCTCGTGCTGTGCCAGAAAGGGCGCTTCGTGGCCGATTCCGGCAACCCCAACGAGAACATCCCGTCCACCGACGCCGGCGCGAACGGCGAGGTCACCGCCTCGTACGACGCCAGCGCCATCACCGTCCTCGAGGGTCTGGACGCGGTCCGCAAGCGCCCCGGCATGTACATCGGCTCGACCGGTGAACGCGGACTGCACCACCTGGTGCAGGAGGTCGTCGACAACTCCGTCGACGAGGCGCTGGCGGGCCACGCGGACACCATCGACGTGACGATCCTCCCCGACGGCGGGGTAAGGGTCGTCGACAACGGCCGTGGCATCCCGGTGGGCATCGTGCCCTCCGAGGGCAAGCCCGCCGTCGAGGTCGTGCTGACCGTGCTGCACGCGGGCGGCAAGTTCGGCGGCGGCGGCTACGCGGTCTCCGGCGGTCTGCACGGCGTCGGCGTGTCCGTGGTGAACGCCCTGTCGACGAAGGTCGCCGTCGAGGTCAAGACCGACGGCCACCGCTGGACGCAGGACTACAAGCTCGGTGTCCCGACGGCCCCCCTGGCCAAGCACGAGGCCACCGAGGAGCACGGCACCTCGGTCACCTTCTGGGCCGACCCGGACATCTTCGAGACCACCGACTACTCCTTCGAGACGCTCTCGCGGCGCTTCCAGGAGATGGCGTTCCTCAACAAGGGTTTGAGGATCAAACTCACCGACGAGCGGGAGTCGGCCAAGGCGACGTCCGGCGCGGACGAGGCGGGCGCCGACGAGAAGGCCGAGGTCAAGTCGGTCGACTACCACTACGAGGGCGGCATCGTCGACTTCGTGAAGTACCTCAACTCCCGCAAGGGAGACGTGGTGCACCCCACCGTGATCGACCTGGAGGCCGAGGACAAGGAGCGGCTCCTGTCCCTCGAGGTCGCGATGCAGTGGAACAGCAGCTACACCGAGGGCGTGTACTCCTTCGCGAACATCATCCACACGCACGAGGGCGGTACCCACGAAGAGGGCTTCCGCGCCGCGCTGACCTCGCTGATCAACAAGTACGCGCGCGACAAGAAGCTGCTCCGCGAGAAGGACGACAACCTCACGGGCGACGACATCCGCGAGGGTCTGACCGCGATCATCTCGGTCAAGCTGAGCGAGCCGCAGTTCGAGGGCCAGACCAAGACCAAGCTGGGCAACACCGAGGTGAAGACCTTCGTCCAGAAGGTCGTCTACGAGCACCTCACCGACTGGCTGGACCGCAACCCCAACGAGGCCGCGGACATCATCCGCAAGTCCATCCAGGCGGCCACCGCGCGCGTGGCGGCCCGCAAGGCCCGCGACCTGACCCGTCGCAAGGGCCTGCTGGAGACCGCCTCGCTGCCGGGCAAGCTCTCCGACTGCCAGTCGAACGACCCCACCAAGTGCGAGATCTTCATCGTCGAGGGTGACTCCGCCGGCGGCTCGGCCAAGTCCGGCCGGAACCCCGAGTACCAGGCGATCCTCCCGATCCGCGGCAAGATCCTGAACGTCGAGAAGGCGCGGATCGACAAGATCCTGCAGAACCAGGAGATCCAGGCGCTGATCTCCGCCTTCGGTACCGGGGTCCACGAGGACTTCGACATCGAGAAGCTCCGCTATCACAAGATCATCCTGATGGCGGACGCCGACGTCGACGGCCAGCACATCTCCACCCTGCTGCTGACCTTCCTGTTCCGCTTCATGCGGCCGCTGGTCGAGGCCGGGCACGTCTACCTCTCCCGTCCCCCGCTGTACAAGATCAAGTGGGGCCGGGACGACGTCGAGTACGCCTACTCCGACCGCGAGCGCGACGCGCTGATCGAGATGGGCCGCCAGCGCGGCAAGCGCGTCCGCGAGGACTCCATCCAGCGCTTCAAGGGCCTCGGCGAGATGAACGCCGAGGAGCTGCGCGTGACCACCATGGACCAGGAGCACCGCGTCCTCGGCCAGGTCACGCTCGACGACGCCGCCCAGGCCGACGACCTGTTCTCCGTCCTGATGGGCGAGGACGTCGAGGCGCGCCGCCAGTTCATCCAGCGCAACGCCAAGGACGTCCGCTTCCTCGACATCTGAGTCGGTCTCAGCTGACCGCACCAGGAAGGATCTTCACCAGCAATGGCCGACGAGAACACTCCCCTCACCCCTGAAGAGGGCGGCGAAGTCGCGATGCGTGTCGAGCCCGTCGGGCTCGAGACGGAGATGCAGCGCTCGTACCTGGACTACGCGATGTCCGTCATCGTGTCCCGTGCGCTGCCGGACGTCCGGGACGGCCTCAAGCCCGTCCACCGCCGCGTGCTCTACGCGATGTACGACGGCGGCTACCGCCCCGAGCGCGGCTTCTACAAGTGCGCGCGCGTGGTCGGCGACGTCATGGGCAACTACCACCCGCACGGCGACTCCTCGATCTACGACGCCCTGGTGCGCCTCGCCCAGCCGTGGTCGATGCGCATGCCATTGGTGGACTCCAACGGCAACTTCGGCTCCCCGGGCAACGACCCGGCGGCCGCCATGCGCTACACCGAGTGCAAGATGGCGCCGCTGTCGATGGAGATGGTCCGTGACATCGACGAGGAGACCGTCGACTTCACGGACAACTACGACGGCCGCTCCCAGGAGCCGACCGTCCTGCCGGCCCGCTTCCCGAACCTGCTGATCAACGGCTCGGCCGGTATCGCGGTCGGCATGGCGACCAACATCCCGCCGCACAACCTGCGCGAGGTCGCGGCCGGCGCCCAGTGGTACCTGGAGAACCCGGAGGCCTCCCACGAGGAGCTCCTGGACGCCCTCATCGAGCGCATCAAGGGCCCCGACTTCCCGACCGGCGCCCTGGTGGTGGGCCGCAAGGGCATCGAGGAGGCGTACCGCACGGGCCGTGGCTCGATCACCATGCGCGCGGTCGTCGAGGTCGAGGAGATCCAGAACCGCCAGTGCCTGGTGGTCACGGAACTGCCGTACCAGACCAACCCCGACAACCTCGCGCAGAAGATCGCCGACCTGGTGAAGGACGGCAAGGTCGGCGGCATCGCGGACGTCCGCGACGAGACCAGCTCCCGCACCGGCCAGCGCCTGGTCATCGTGCTCAAGAGGGACGCGGTCGCCAAGGTCGTCCTGAACAACCTCTACAAGCACACCGACCTCCAGTCGAACTTCGGCGCCAACATGCTGGCGCTCGTCGACGGCGTACCGAGGACCCTCTCCCTGGACGCGTTCATCCGCCACTGGGTGACGCACCAGATCGAGGTCATCGTCCGCCGTACGCGCTTCCGGCTGCGCAAGGCCGAGGAGCGGGCGCACATCCTGCGCGGCCTCCTGAAGGCCCTGGACGCCATCGACGAGGTCATCGCGCTGATCCGCGCCAGCGACACGGTCGACATCGCGCGTACGGGCCTGATGGACCTCCTGCAGATCGACGAGATCCAGGCCAACGCCATCCTCGAGATGCAGCTGCGCCGGCTCGCCGCCCTGGAGCGCCAGAAGATCATCCAGGAGCACGACGAACTCCAGGCGAAGATCACCGAGTACAACCAGATCCTCGCCTCGCCGGGGCGCCAGCGCGCCATCGTCAGCGCCGAACTCGCCGCGATCGTCGAGAAGTACGGCGACGACCGCAAGACCATGCTGGTGCCCTACGACGGCGACATGTCCATCGAGGACCTGATCGCCGAGGAGGACATCGTCGTCACGGTCTCGCGCGGCGGTTACGTCAAGCGCACCAAGACCGTCGACTACCGCGCCCAGAAGCGCGGCGGCAAGGGCGTGCGCGGGACGAAGCTCAAGGAAGACGACATCGTCGACCACTTCTTCGTCTCGACGACCCACCATTGGCTGCTCTTCTTCACCAACAAGGGCCGTGTGTACCGCGCCAAGGCCTACGAGCTGCCAGACGCCGGACGTGACGCGCGTGGACAGCACGTCGCCAACCTGCTGGCCTTCCAGCCGGACGAGGCGATCGCCGAGATCCTCGCCATCCGCGACTACGACGCGGCTCCTTACCTGGTTCTTGCCACGAAGGCGGGCCTGGTGAAGAAGACGTCACTGAAGGATTACGACTCTCCGCGTTCCGGTGGTGTCATCGCCATCAATCTGCGTGAGCGCGAGGACGGTTCGGACGACGAACTGATCGGAGCCGAACTCGTCTCGGCGGACAGTGATCTGCTTCTGATCAGCAAAAAGGCTCAGTCGATCAGGTTCACCGCCTCGGACGACACCCTGCGTCCCATGGGCCGTGCCACCTCGGGTGTCAAGGGCATGAGCTTCCGCGAGGGAGACGAGCTGCTCTCGATGAATGTTGTTCGACCCGGTACGTTCGTGTTCACTGCTACGGACGGCGGGTACGCGAAGCGCACCCCTGTCGACGAGTACCGCGTCCAGGGTCGCGGTGGCCTCGGTATCAAGGCCGCCAAGATCGTGGAGGACCGCGGATCGCTCGTCGGAGCGCTGGTGGTCGAGGAGACCGACGAGATCCTCGCCATCACGCTGTCCGGCGGTGTGATTCGTACGCGAGTCAGCGGAGTCAGGGAGACGGGCCGTGACACCATGGGCGTCCAACTGATCAACCTGGGCAAGCGCGATGCCGTCGTCGGCATCGCTCGTAACGCCGAGGCGGGACGTGAGGCGGAGGAGGTCGACGGCGATGTCGCCGACGACGAGACCGTCGAGGGTGTCGCCACGACCATCGGCACGGACGAGGGTGAGGCACCCTCGGCCGAGTAGCACGAGGAGAGAGTCATCGTGAGCGGAGCCACGGGCGCCGGATCGGCCGGTACCTCCACCGGGTCGTCCCCCGGTCCGGAGACGGACGGCGGCGGCCGTGGCTCCGCCGCGGGTGCGACAGACACGCACACCACGCAGCTGAAGGCCATCAAGCCGCCGGCGAAGCCGGAGACGCAGGGCTCCCAGGGGGGAGCTGCGAAGGACACCCAGTCGCCGGTCCAGCCGGCCGCGGCTCCGCAGGGGGCGGCCCACCCGCAGCCCGCGGCCTCTCCGCTGCCGGGGGAACGGCAGCCGCAGCAGCCCGCCGGGCCGTACCACCCGCCGCAGGCCTACCCGACGCAGGCGCAGCCGCAGGCTCCCGCCGCGGCCGGTGCGGTTCGGCTGCCGCGGACCGGTGCGCGGACCACGCCGCGTACCCGCAAGGCGCGTCTGAGGGTGGCCAAGGCCGATCCGTGGTCGGTGATGAAGGTGAGCTTCCTGCTCTCCATCGCGCTCGGCATCTGCACGGTCGTCGCGGCCGCGGTGCTGTGGATGGTCATGGACGCGATGGGCGTCTTCTCGACGGTCGGCGGCACGATCTCGGAGGCGACCGGCTCGAACGAGTCGAACGGCTTCGACCTCCAGGCGTTCCTTTCCCTGCCCAACGTCCTGACGTTCACGGCGATCATCGCGGTCATCGACGTCATCCTGGCGACGGCCCTCGCGACGCTCGGCGCGTTCATCTACAACCTCTCCGCGGGCTTCGTCGGCGGCGTCGAGCTGACGCTGGCCGAGGACGAGTAACCGATTTTGGGACTGCGCAGGTCGTGCGCTAACCTTCAGGAGTCAGCGCGCGGGACCCACCCCGCAGAGCGCGGCGGGGCTATAGCTCAGTTGGTTAGAGCGCATCCCTGATAAGGATGAGGCCACAGGTTCAAATCCTGTTAGCCCCACCAGCGAAGAACCCTCGGTCAGAAACGGCTGGGGGTTTTTGCTTTTGTGGTGGCCATTGGGGTGGATGCCGCCGGGAAACTCCGTGAGAGGTCGGTGAGTCGTCCGCGCGCGTGGGGGACGGTCCGTTCTTTCTTTTCTGCTCACGGTGTACGTCGGCTCACATCCGGAGAGGGTCGGCTGCGTCGGCGGGGCTTCAGGCCTCGGTCGCCGGGTCGGCCGCCGCGTCCGTCTCGGGAAGACCGTGGTGCCGGCAGCTGGGGGTCTTGCCGTGGGCCTCGGCCCGGATGCGCTGCTTCATCGTGGGCGGCAGGGACCTGGCGTGGGCTCCGAGGGGCTGCGACGCCTCCGGGTGCGTCAGGGAGGCCGGCGCGCTGTTGCGGGTCTGCTCGGTCTGCGGTACGGCCGCGGCGGCGGTCGTCGTGATGAGTCCGAGCGTCGTGCACAGCGCGAGGAGGGTGGTGATGACGGCGGTCCACAGCTTCATGACCTGGTTGCGGCCCATGATTGCCTCACTTTCGGGTTGGGCGATTTGCGTACTTTCCTCATGATGTGTATGAGCCTCGCGAAATCACGGACCGACGGCTGTGGCGCGTCGATCTTCAGATGAACACCACTCGGATGGGTGCAAGATGGGCGTTAATGGGAAGAAGAGCTATCAGGGCGCCCAAAGTGACCGTCCGTGGAGGTGTGATCACCCTCTGATCGGAGCTCGGTCTTCCACTTCGACTGGGCTTTTCCGGGCGGCAATTGAGGGCCGGACGCAGGTCACCGATCGGTCTCGGTCGGTGTGTATAGTCGGGCGCCAGAGGTCCCCTACGTCAAGGAAAGACGAGGTCGCGCGGTGAAGAAGCTTCTCCTGGTCGCACTGGCCGCCATCGGCGGGCTCCTCGTGTACCGCCAGATCCAGGCGGATCGCGCCGAGCAGGATCTGTGGACGGAGGCGACTGACTCCGTGCCCACGGGTTCGTGAGTACCGACATCCGATTCTGAACAGACCCCGGCCGTGGTTGCGGTCGGGGTTTTGTGTTGCCCGGAACGGGTGGGCGGCCCTGGCGTTTCGGACAGGTGCGCGGATTGCGCGGGTGGGGTGAGGTCCTGCGGGGCAGGATGGGCCATGCCCTGATGGTCGTAGAACAGTCGTAGGGGTGGCCGGGGCGGGGCGCGGGTACGGAGGGATGGCGCGGGATGCGGCGGCGTACGGCGTGGTGGCGGGTGGCCGTCGTGGGTGCGGTCCTGAGCGCGTACGGTGCCCTGCACGGTGTCCTGCCGGGGGCGTACGCCTCGGCGGCCGGGATGCCGGGCTCCGCCGCCTTCACGGCGTCGCCGTCCTCGTCGCCTTCCTCGTCCGGGTCGGCTTCCTCCTACTCCTTCGCCGCGAACGCCCCGTCCGTCGTGGGGGCGCAGGGCACGGGGGACGCCGTAGACCTGGAGGCCGGGACGACGTACCGGAGTTCGCTGCCGGGCGACGGCAAGGTCTACTACCGGCTCGAACTCGACGCCTCGTCGACCGTGTACGTCTCCGCCACGGCCGTGCCCCCGGCCGGTACGACCGTCTCCGCCACGGACGGCGTCCGGATCTTCCTGCAGGACGCCGACAGCCGCTCCTGCTCCGTGGACAGCGTCAGCATCGGCGCCGGCCGCAGTCCGCGGCCCATTACGGCGTGGGGTGTCCGGGAGTTGCCGTCGGACCGGTCGTCGTGCCAGAAGGCCGGTACGTACTACGTCGTCGTCGAGCGGATGCGGCGGCCCGAGTCGTCCTCGGGCGACTGGGGACTGGAGTTGGCGCCCGTGCTGGAGCCGCGGCTCAAGGAGGCCGTCTCCACGAGCTCGCCCGGAGCCTGGGACTCCGCGACCCCCGAGCCGCCGGCCGGGGAGGCGACGCGGCGGCCGGGCGGTGCGGGCTTCGCCTCGGCGGCGGCGCTGGGACAGGGAGTCTGGCGGGACGACGTACGGCCTGGGCAGACCCTGTTCTACGAGGTTCCGGTCGGGTGGGGGCAGCAGCTGTACGCCACGGCTGAGGTGGGGAGTTCGGGGGGTGGGGCGTCCGATGGGGATGCCTCCGGTACTTCCGGCTCCTCCGGTACGGGTGGTGCCGGGTTCGTGGCGAGTGCCGTGAACGTGTCCCTGTACAACCCTGTCCGGGAGTTCGTCGACGATACGAACCTCAGCTACAGCGGCAGCCAGAAGTCGGGCACGCTCGCGGTACTGCCGCCGGTGGAGTACGCCAACCGGTACGCCGTTCCCGACCGGGTGAACGGGATGCGGTTCGCCGGGGCGTACTACCTCGTCGTGCATCTCGCGGAGCGGGTGGGCGAGGAGTTCGGTGACGGGGCGCTCGATCTGACGCTGCATGTGCGGGTTGCGGGGGAGGCGACGGGCGGGCCCGGGTATGCGGGGCAGGCGAAGCCGGCGGGGATTTTCGGGGCGGACGGTGCGGGGGCGGGGTTGGGGCCGGGGGGTGGGGTCGCCTCTGGAGGTGGCGGTGCCGGGGGTGCCGGGGGTGGTGGCGGGGACGCCGGGATGAGGCTGGTGGCCGCCGGGGGGATCGGCGTGGGGACGTTGGTGCTGGTGGTTCTCGGGGTGTGGACGGTTGTGGGGCGGCGGAGGGCTGCGGGGGTTTAGCGGGCCGGGTGTTTCGGGGGCCTTCGGCGGCTGCGGCTGCGGTTGTGGCTGAGTGCGGGCTGGTGTTTTCCGGCGAGGTCCGGCTCGGTGTTTCTCGTGTTTTCAGATCTGGGTCAGCGCCCAGAAACCCACCGCGTAGCAGGCCAGGGCCAGGAGCAGGAGGGGGATCGCCACCTTGGCGGGCGGGCCGGGGCGGCGGGCTCGGTGGACTCGTGGTGGTGAGAGTGGAACCTGCGGGCTCTGAGCGGTGTACGAAGCAGTAGAGGTGTCGCCGTGTTGGGGCTGGGGCCGGGGTGAGTCGGGTGTCGGGGTCTGAGGGGGGAAGTGCGGGATGTGTTGGTGGGGGGAGGGCAGGACGTGAGTGGGGTGCGAGGGGTCGTAGGGGGAGGTGTAGGCGGGCTGGGCCTGGGGGTGGGGCTGGTAGGGCTGTTGTGGTTGGTGCTGCGGAGGCGTGGGGGGCTGGGAGGTGCGGGAGTCGGTGGACTGCGACTGCGGGGGTGGCAGGTGGAAGCTGCCGGTGTCCGAGGTCGAGGGGGGTTGCGTGGGGGCGGAGGACGGGGCGGTCCCGTAGGGGAACGGCGGGGTTCCTGGAGCCGGTGGCGTGGATCCAGGGGTGAACGGCGTGGCTCCGGGAGGGGAGGGGGCGTCCCCGGCGGGCCGGTCTGCGCCGGAATCGCCGAACCAGGAAGAGGAGCCCGAGTGGGAGCCGCCGGGCCAGGAATCGGCGCCCTGTTCACCGGCGTGGGGAGCCAACCCGCTTGCTTCGCCGCCTGGTTGAGAGGAGAGGGGGTGGGCTGCGCCGGGTGCGGGGGGTTGCCGGTGGCCCTCGGTAGGTTCCGAGGGACGCCTGACGCTTTCTTCGGGTCCGGACGGCCAGCTGTGGCTTTCCTCGGGCTGAGCGTGCCAGTCAGGGCTTACTTCGGGCTGAGCTTGCCAGTCGTGGTCTTCCTTGGGCTCGGCCCGCCAGTCGTGGCTCTCCTCGGGGCCCGTCGGCCAGCCGTGGGCGTTCCTGGAGCTGCTTGGTCGGCCAGGGTTCTCCGCGGCACCAGGAGGTACTCCGTGCTTCCCGGAAGCCCCGGGTGTCGGTCCACCGGGTTCGCTGGGCCAGGCGAGCCCACCTTGCCCACCCGCACTGCCGGGCTTGTCTGCTCCGCCTGCCAGGTCAGCTCCGGTTGGCCAGTTGGGTGTAGCTGCCTGGTCGGCACGAGCGGCGTTGTCTGCTCCAGGTGCTCCCGCTGGTCTGTCGGCCTCGCCTGTGTCGCGTGGCTGGCCGGTTCCCGGCGATCCAGGTGCCCAGTCAGTTCCGACGGCCCCGCTCGACCAGTTCGGGCCCGGTACTCCGGTCGCCCAGTCGGTCCCCGGCGTTCCGGGCGCTCCTGGTGTTCCCGGTACTCCAGCAGCCCTGACGCTCCCGCCGAGTGTGCCGCCGCTGCCGCTGGCGCCGACGGGCCCGCTCGGCGGTTCCTCGCCTCTCCCCCGGTGGGGCTGGTGGGTGGTGGTCGGGTCTACTCCTGGGGCCCGTTTGAGGGGGCCCTCGGGGGCGAAGCCCGGGGGGAGGGGGCCGAGTTGGTCGAAGATCTCGATCTGGTCGTCGTCGGGGGCGGGGTCGGGGAGGAGTTCGCGGGCGGCGGCGAGGGCCTTGCGGGCGCCCGTGGCGGTGCGGAAGCGGGCCTGGGGGTCCGGCTGGAGGAGGGAGGACACGACCTGCCACAGCGGGTCCGGGACGCTCTTGGGCGCGCCCGGGGTGCCGTGGGCGGCGAAGTACTGGATGAGTGCCTTGGCGTCGGGCTTGGCGCCCTCCAGGAGGTACAGGGCGACGAGGCCGACGGCGAACAGGTCGGCGGGGAAGTCGGGTTCCGCGCCCATCATCTGCTCGGGGGCGAGATAGCCGGGTGTGCCGACGACGAGGTTGGTCTCGGTCAGGCGCGGTTCGCCCAGCCGCATGGCGATGCCGAAGTCGGAGAGCCGCAGCCGGGGGCGGCCGGTGCCGGTGGCTTCGAGAAGGATGTTGGCGGGCTTGATGTCACGGTGGACGACGCCTTCGGCGTGCACCGCGGCCAGTCCGGCGAGGAGTTGGTCGAGGAGGGTGCAGACGAACGCGGGTGGCAGGGGGCCGTAGTCGCCGACGAGGTGGACCAGCGAGCCGCCGGAGACCAGGTCCATGGTGAAGAGGACCTTGTCGTCGTCGGCGGCCCAGCTGGCGGGCGCGAGGACATGGGGGTGGTCGATCCGCAGGGCCTGTTCGCGGACGAAGCGCAGCAGGGAGTGCGCGTCGCGTTGCTGGAGGACCTTGGCGGCCACATAGCGGCGACGTCGGTGGTCCCAGGCGCGCCAGACCGCGCCGACGCCTCCGCGTCCGATCGGGTCGGCCAGTTCGTACCGGCCGGCGAACACCTCACCCATGGCTGTGCGTCGCTCCTCCCCCTGCGCCTACCCCCCTTGCTTCCCCCCGGACGAGCGATACGACCCCTCGTGGCCTCCTGGATGAGAGATACGGCCCCGTGCCCTGCGCGGCGGGTGACGCGCCCCCGCGTATCACCCCTGGTGGGATCCGGTGAGCGGCACGACCCCCTCGTGCTGCCCGTGTCGCTCGCCGGTCCCGCTCGTCGGCCCGGTCGCCGAACCCCCTTCGGCGACCGGGGGACGGTTCAGTTCTGGTGGGACTGGTAGTGGGTGACGGCGTCGGAGGTGCGGCCGGCGCCGTAGACCCGGAGGAACTCTGCCAGTTCCGGGTGGGTCGGGGCGAGGGTGTCCGCGGCGTCGATGATGTCGCCGGCGGCGGCCACCGAGCGCAGCAGCGACTGGATCTCGCGGACGACCCGCTTGACCGTCGGCGCTCCCGAACTGCTCGTCGTCTGCGTGGTGTTGCTGAGCACCGAGCCCCCCTGCGACTTCTTGATCTCGTCCATCCGCTCGGTCGCCTCGGCCGCGCTGACGCTGCCGTCCGCGACCTGCCCCGCCAGGTCCTGCAGCAGCTGCACCCGTTGGACCACGGCGGGATTGCCGATCTTCGCCCGCTGGCCGCTCATCAGCTGTGACAGCATCGGAGCGGACAGTCCCAGTACCCCCGCGAGACGAGCCTGGTTGAGGCCGAGGTCGTCTATGAGCTTACGGAAGAGCGCCCCCAGTGGCTCTCCGTACCAGTTCCGCTGAAGCTCCCGCGCTCTTGCGGTCGCTTCCTGCTGTGCGGCGTCCATTGCGTCTCCCCATCGCTTCCCCAAGAATCGTGGTTCGCGACAGCGAACCACGCGGAGCATCTTACGGAGAGTGGTCGTTCACGGGGACCCCCAATCTTTTTGCGAGATACCCGGGATGACCCGGTACTCTGGTCTGCGTCGCGGGGCCTTAGCTCAGTTGGTAGAGCGCTGTCTTTGCATGGCAGATGTCAGGGGTTCGACTCCCCTAGGCTCCACTTCTCACCACCCCTTCGACCTGTGGAAACGCAGGTCGGAGGGGTTTTTGGCGTGGTCGTGCCGAGGGTTCGGCGGGTGGGACCTTATGGGCGATCTTGTGGGAATGTCTGATTGGCGCGTCACATGTGGAGTAACTGTGAAGAAAGTTGATTATTTGCCATAGTTCCTGGCGCCGTCGGCGTCGAGAGGACGGACGATGACCGTGCAGCAGCCCTCGCCCGCTCCCCGCAGAGCCGTCGCCGTGGCGGCCCTGGTCCTGCTGGCGACGACGCCCTTCGTGGCGGTGGACGCCGCGAGCGCGCTGGCGGCGCCCGTCGGGCGGGTGGCCGCGTTCGAGTCGGAGGGTGGGGCCGCGCGGCCGCGGGCCGGGGCGGGCACCACGATCCTGTTGATGGGCACCGACGGCCGGAAGACCATCACGCGGGCGGAGAAGCGCCGGTTCCATGCGGGCGGGGCGGCCTGCAACTGCGCGGACACGTTGATGCTGGTGCACGTCTCCGCGAGGCGGGACCGGGTGAGCGTGGTGAGCCTGCCGCGTGACTCCCTCGCCCGGATCCCCCGGCACCGTGACCGGGTGGGCGATTGGGTGCCGGAGCACCGGGCGAAGATCAACGCGGCGTACGCGGAGGGTGGGGCGAAGCTGTCGGTGCGGACCGTGGAGGCGCTGACGGGGGTGCGCGTGGACCGATATCTCCAGGTGGACTTCCGGCGGTTCATGGATTCCGTGGACGCTGTGGGCGGGGTCGATGTGTGTACGGCCCGGCCGTTGCGGGACGCGGCGACGAAGTTGCGGCTTGCTCCCGGGCGTCATCATCTGGGTGGGGGGCAGGCTCTGCAGTACGTACGGTCCCGTAAGACCGACCGGTCCGCGGATCTCGGGCGGATCCAGCGGCAGCACCGGTTTCTGGTCGCCGTTCTGAACAAGGTGCGTGCCGAGCAGGGGTTGCGGGATGTGCCGGAGCTGGTTCGGGTGGGTCGTACGCTGCTGGGCTCGGTCAAGGTCGACCAGGGCTTCAGTGCGGAGGAGTTGGCCTCGCTCGCCCGGGTGCTGACCGAACTGCCGCCGTCGGCCACGGAGTTCACCACGGTGCCGGTCAACGGCTTCAACGCGAACATCCGGGGCGTCGGTTCCACGCTGCGCTGGGACCGGGGCGCGGCGGCCAAAGTCTTCGCCAAGCTCCGTGACGACCGGCCCCTGACGCCCCGTAACTCCAGAAACCGCCCGACGGACCCACCGCGCTTCGCGGCGACGGTGGCGGTGCGGGGGTGGACGTTGGGGTGCGGGTGATGGGGCGGGGGTGTCGGTGGGTGGGGTGGGGGCCGGGGTTTGTCGAAGGGGGCCTGGAGGCGGGGGTGCGGGGGCCTGGTGGAAGGCGGCGGGCAGGAGCATGGCGCATGCCGGGCGCCGGAGCTGGGGTCTCCTCGGGGTGCCGGGGTGCCGGGGTGCCGGGGCCTGGCTGAAGGCGGCGGGCGGGAACTGGCGCATGGCGGGCGCTGGAGCTGAGGTCCTCTGTGGGTGCGGGGTGCGGGGTGCGGGGTGCGAGGGTGTCGTGGGGCTGGGAAGTTCGGCGGAGGGGCGAGGGGCAGAAGACCGGAGGGGCGAGGGGCAGAAGACCGGAGGGGCGAGGGGCAGAAGACCGGAGGGGCGAGGGGCAGAAGACCGGAGAGGCGAGGGGCAGAAGACCGGAGAGGCGTGAGGCGGAGAGCGGGGGGTGACGGGGCTTAAGGAGGAAGGGCGAGGCGCGGGGAGCCTGCTCATGGCGGCCCTGCACCGCTGCGGGCGCCGCGCGGAGGCTCTACGGGTGTACCGGGACGGCCACCGGGTGCTCCGCACCGAACTGGGA
>NZ_JBEYVC010000014.1:0-118040 GCF_040643855.1 Streptomyces sp. NPDC047072
GGGCGGTGCGGGCGTGGGCGTACTCGTGCAGGCACAGGGAGACGATCCAGGCGCCGGTCACGAACATGAACACGGCGCCGGGCCCCGGGCCGGGCGGTTTGTGCCATGGGCGCCGGACGGGGCGGCTCGCTCCAGGGGTGCCGGGCCGGCCGGGTCGCCCGAGGGGTCTCGGGCCGGGTGGCCCGCACCACGGGGTGTACGGGCCGCCCGCGGGCCCGCGCCCGCCGCACGCGGAACAGGCCTCGCCGCACAGGGGACTGCCCCCGCCGTGCGCGGAACAGCGCCCGTCGCCCACCACCCGAGACACCCCCCACGCTGGTTCGCCTCCTCGGCCCCCGGCCGGTTAGGTTGCCCTCATGACCGACACGACTGCTCCTCGTACCACCGGCGCCATCGCCGCAGGCCTCGCCACCGTCGCCGCCGACGGCACCGTTCTCGACACCTGGTTCCCGGCCCCCGAGCTCTCCGCCGAACCCGGCCCGGCCGGTACCGAGCGGCTGTCCGCCGAGCGGGCCGTGGAACTGCTCGGCGAGGGCGCCGCCAAGGCGGTCGGCCCGGACGCCCGCCGCGGTGTCGAGGTGGTCGCCGTCCGCACGGTCATCGCCTCCCTCGACGACAAGCCGCTCGACACGCACGACGCCTACCTGCGGCTGCACCTGCTCTCCCACCGCCTGGTCAAGCCGCACGGCCAGAGCCTGGACGGCATCTTCGGCCTGCTGCCCAACGTCGCCTGGACCTCGCTCGGCCCGGTCGCCGTCGACGACATCGAGAAGGTGCGCCTCAACGCCCGCGCCGAGGGCCTGCACCTCGCCGTGACCAGCGTCGACAAGTTCCCGCGCATGACGGACTACGTGGCCCCGAAGGGCGTCCGGATCGCCGACGCCGACCGGGTCCGGCTCGGCGCGCACCTCGCCGAGGGCACCACCGTCATGCACGAGGGCTTCGTGAACTTCAACGCGGGCACCCTCGGCACCTCCATGGTCGAGGGCCGCATCTCCGCCGGTGTCGTGGTCGGCGACGGTTCGGACATCGGCGGCGGCGCCTCCACCATGGGCACGCTCTCCGGCGGCGGCAACGTCCGCATCACCATCGGCGAGCGCTGCCTGGTCGGCGCCGAGGCGGGCGTCGGCATCGCGCTCGGCGACGAGTGCGTCGTCGAGGCCGGCCTCTACGTCACCGCGGGCACCCGCGTCACCATGCCCGACGGCCAGATCGTCAAGGCCCGCGAGCTGAACGGCGCCTCGAACATCCTCTTCCGCCGCAACTCCGTCACCGGCACGGTCGAGGCCCGCCCGAACAACGCGGTCTGGGGCGGCCTCAACGAGGTCCTGCACAGCCACAACTGACGTACCCCGCGAGCACGACCCGCGCGGCAGTCGCCGTAGAAGACCGGGATCTTCTACGGCGACTTTTTTCGTGCCGGTGGCATAGCGGCCCGGTGCCGCGCGCGTCCCAAGGGGCAGAGGGGCGGGGCGCCGGCGCCGCCGGGGAAGAGAAGGTGACGATGAATGCCGAAGGGCTCGAGAGTTTCCGGGAGTTCGTGGACAGCAGGTCCTCCGCGCTGTTGAGGACGGCCGTGCTGCTGTGCGGCGGAGACCGGCACGCCGGTGAGGACCTGCTCCAGAACGCCCTGGTCAGGGCGGCCGGACGGTGGCAGCGGATCGACGAGCCCGAGGCGTATGTACGGCGGATCCTGTACCGCCAGCAGGTCAGCCGCTGGCGCCTGAAGTGGCCCCGGCGGGAGGTGAGCGTCGCCGAACCGCCGGACCCCGCCGAGACGGGCGCGCCCCCCGCCGACACGGCGGCCGCCGCCGACCTGCGCCTGGTGATGCGCCAGGCCCTGTCCCGGCTCACCGCCCGCCAGCGCACCGTCCTGGTGCTGCGCTACTTCGAGGACCTGCCCGAGGCGGACGTGGCCCGCATCCTGGGCTGCTCCGTCGGCACCGTACGGTCCACCACCCACCGCTCGCTGGCCCGGCTGCGTTCGCTCGCGCCCGAACTGGCCGCCCTCGGCGAGGCCGAGGCCGAGCGCCTTCCGTCCCGTGACTACTCGCCCGTGGAGGTGCGGCCGTGAACGTCGACGAACTCGTGCGCGACGCCCTGCGCGAGCAGGCCACCGAACAGGCCCCGGCGGCAGGGGGGTTCGCCGACCGTGTGCTGGCCGTCCGCCGACGCCGCCGCAACCACAGGATCGTGGCCGCCGCCGTGACCGCCGTCGTCGCGGTCGCCGTCGGAGTGGCGGTGCCGCTGCTGGACTCCGGCAAGCAGGACGTCCGTCCCTCGGGCGGTGTCGTGGTGGAGCAGAAGGGGACCAAGGCACACCCCGACCAGTCGCCGCCGCGCGACCTCATCTCGGCCGGCGGCACCACGCTGGCCGGGTACTACCTCCCGGAGACCGTCAAGACGTCCGACGACACCGCCGTCTACCAGCGCACCTATTGGCTGCTGGACCGACAGAGCGGCAAGTACGAGAAGGACGAGCGCTGGTCCTGGGTCGCCGTCGCGCCCGGCGCGAAGACCGCGGCCGTCCTCGAACGGGACCTGCCCGCCTCGCGGATCGGCCTGCTCGACCTCACCACCGGCAAGGTCGCGCGCTGGATCGACGTCGACCACCGGGTCGCCGGGCTCGCCTTCTCCCGCGACGGCCGCAAGCTGGTCGCGACGACGTACGGCAAGAACCCCGACGGGCGGGTCAAGGAGGCGGGCTCCGAGGACTGGGGCCAGGAGTGGACGTCCAGCCGTACCGGCTTCTACGTCCTCGACGTGGCCTCGGGGAACGGCGGCTGGACCGAGGTCAGGTCCAAGAGCGACTCCGGCGGCCTGGGGGGCGGCGGCGTCTTCATGGGCAGCCGCCAGGACTTCAACGTCACCGACGACGGCCGGCACGTCTGGGAGGGCAGCCCCTTCGAACCCGGCAACGTGTTCTACGACCTCACGGGCAAGAAGGTCTCCCCGGCGCCCGGCGACAAGTACCTGTCCTCGTACGTCGACGCGGGCAAGTCACCGAACGGCAAGCTCGTCGCCGGGGACTTCGCGGGCCGGAAGTGGCACACCTCCTCCTACGTCGTCGACGCCATGACCGGCGCGAAGACCGAGGTGCGCGGGCAGCAGCTGCTTGCCTGGGTCGGTGACAGGCAGCTGATCGCCTGGGACATCGCCGGAGCCAAGGACAGCGAGTTCCACCAGCGGCTCGTGCTGATCACGATCGGCAGTGAGAAGCAGGTACCGCTCAGCGGCTTCCGCGAGGGCGACGACGGCGACCCCGGACGCTGGGAACCGCTCTTCGCACAGCCCTGACGGGCGGCGGCCGGCGCCGATCGGACGGTGGCGAGCCCGGATCGGACGGCGGTGAGCCCGGATCGGACGGCGGTGAGCTCTGATCGGACGGCGGTGAGCTCTGATCGGACCGCGGCGAGCTCTGATCGGACCGCGGCGAGTCCCGATCGGACCGCGGCGGGCCCTGATCAGGCGTCGGCCATCAGCCGTTCGTACTCCGCCAGCAGCCCGTCGGCCGTCTCCCGGCCGGCGGGCCGCAGCGGGGCGCGGACCGGGCCCGCGGGCAGACCGAGGGCGTTGAGCAGGGCCTTGGCGGTGACCGTGCCGGGGAGCCCGCTCGCCATCGTCAACTCGACGAGCCGCGTGGCCCGTTGCTGGAGGCGGGCGGCCGCAGGGGGGTCGCCCGCCTCGAACACGTCCAGTACGGCCCGCAGTTGGGCCGGGATCAGGTTGGCGACCGTGCTGACGTAGCCCGTGCCGCCCACCGCGTACAGGGCGAGGTTGTGCTCGTCGCAGCCCGCGTAGTACGCCAACTCCGTGCGGGCCAGCACCTTCTGGGCGCCGAGGAAGTCGTACGAGCAGTCCTTGACCGCCACGATCCGGGGGTGCTCGGCGAGCCGGATCACCGTCTCCGGCTCGATGCGGGTGCCGGTGCGGCCCGGGATGTCGTACAGCATGACGGGCAGTCCGGAGGCGTCCGCGATCTCCCGGAAGTGCGCCTCCACGGCGTCCTGCGGTGGCCTGCTGTAGTACGGGGTCACCACCAACACCCCGTCCGCGCCCGCCTTTTCCGCCGCCAGGGCCAGCTCGACGGTGTGCCGGGTGTCGGAGGTGCCCACGCCCGTCACGACCGACGCCCGCTCGCCCACCGCCTCCCGGACCGCCGTGACCAGCGCGGACTTCTCCGCGTCCGAGGTGGTCGGCGACTCGCCCGTGGTACCGGACAGGACCAGGCCGTCGCAGCCCTCGGAGACCAGCCGGTCGGCGAGCCGCTGCGCGCCGTCGAGATCGAGCGCGCCCTCCTTGGTGAAGGGGGTGATCATCGCGCAGAGGGTCCGGCCGAAGGGGGTCGCTGTAGTCATGCCCTGTAGTGTCGGCGCACAGATGATGAAGCTCCACTTAATTCTTCTACGGGGTATTCGTAAGGGATGCTTCATGGAGGTGTCGTAGGCCCTATGGGCAGGACGGCCCCCATGGGTCACCATGGCGAGAACGGACCCTGTGTGTGGGAGGCGTCATGAAACTCGGCAAGGCACTGGCCACCGGAGTCGCGGAAGAACAGGCACCCGTCGAGGAGCCCGTACTCGAACTGCCCGAGGAGACCGTGGACGTGCCGGTCCCCGAAGAGGTCCCGGCGGCCCGATGAGGCTGCGGCTTCCGGAGGAACGCCCGACGGAGCCGCCGACCGGATACAAGATCGCCCACCCGGTGCTGTCCCAGGACGGCACCCGGGCCGGGTTCACCGGTGTGTCGCTCGGCGGCGCGCTGCCGTACGGAGTCCTGGCCGACGCGTCCTGCGTCTACGGCCTGCGCCACGCGGCACCGCACCGCCGCTGCGACTGCGGCTTCCACTGCGTGCACGACCGGGCGACCGCGGAGGCGCTGCTGTGCACCGCCGAGCACCGCACGGCCGTCCTCCTCGACGTCCTAGTCCTCGGCCGCTACCTCCGCTTCGAACTCGGCTTCCGCTACGCCCGTCAGCGGGTGCGCACGGCCACCGTCGGACCCTGCGCCTGCGGCACGGTCGCGGCGGCCCTCGCCGACGCCGGCTGGGGCAGACCCGGGTGGCGGGGCCTGGAGCCCTCCTGCGCGGGCTGCCTGCGGGGGCGTACGGCGGTCTCGCTCGCCGGGTTCGCGCGGCTGGCGGGGGAGGGGCTGCGGGTGGTGGCCGGCACCGGCGCCGCTTCCGCTCCCGATCTGCCCGAGGGGCTCGGCGTCCCCGAACTCGTCGCGGAGGCTGCCCTGTTGCAGGCCCGCCTGGATTGGTTCCAGAGCCAGCTGGCGCGGCTGGGGAAGCGGGGGGCGGGCGACGGGGGGTGAGTCGCCGAGAGGGCGCGGGGCTGTCTCGGTGCCGCCGGGGCGGGGTCGCGGTGCGCGGGGCGGGCTGTCGGTGTGCCGGGTGGGGTCGCTGCCGTCGCGGCGTGAGGGGTGGGCTGTCGCTGTGTCGCGTGGCTGCTGCCGTCCCGTGCAGTCCCGTCCCGTGCCGTCCTGCCCCGTGCCGTGCCGTGCCGTCCTGTCCTGCCCCGTGCCGTGCCGTCCTGTCCCGTCCCGTGCCGTGCCGTGCCGTGCCGTCCTGTCCCGTGCAGTGCCGTGCCGTCCCGTCCCGTGACGTGCGGGGTGGTTGACGCGCCGTGTGCGCACGGTCGACGGGCGTTTCGGCGGCGGTCGCCGTCGCGCGGGGCCGGGTGACCGTGCCCTGAGTCGTGGCCGGTCGGCGCGTGAACCCGGTGCCTCCCGCGGAGCGCTTGGCGGGGGCCCGGCCGGGTACCCGGGTGGTCCGACCGAGAGGAGGCGGAGCACCGTGACCGGAACCACGGCCCCCAGGCCGTCGCACGACGAACAGCACTCGGTGGGCGAACTCGTCGGACAGGCCACCGAGCAACTCTCCCGGCTGGTACGGCAGGAAGTCGCCCTCGCCAAAGAGGAGTTGGCCGCCAAGGGTCGGCGGGCCGGGCGCGGCGGCGGACTGCTCGGCGCCGCCGGGGCGTTCGCCTACGCCGGGCTGCTGGCCCTCGCCGGAACGGCCACCGCCGCCCTCTCACTGGTGCTGTCGGTCTGGGCCGCGGCGCTGATCGTGACGGCCGTGCTGTTCGTGATCGCCGGCGTGCTCGCCGCGACGGGCCGCGCCCAGTTGCGCCGCGCCGCACCCCCCACGCCCGAGGAGGCCCTCGGCAGCGTCAAGGCCGATGTCGAGGAGATCAGGGGAAGGGCACACCGATGACGAACGAGCCGGACAACGCTGTGCAGGGGCAGGGCGTCAAGGGACCCGAGGAGCTGCGGCGGCAGATCGAGCTGACCCGCGGCGAACTCGGCGACACCGTGGAGGAGTTGGCAGGGAAGATGGACGTGAAGGGCCGCGCGCGGGCAAGGGCGGCGGATCTCAGGGACAAGGCGGGCGCGATGACCGTGCAGCTGCGCAGCACCGCCGCGCAGGCCGGCCACACCGTGCACGACCGGGCGACACAGGCGGGTCACACCGTGCACGACCGGGCGACCCGGGCCGGCCACAAGGTCCATGACCGGACGGTACGGCTGGGCCACGCCGGCCAGGACAAGGCGGCACGCACAGGACACACGCTGGAGCGAAAGGCCGAGCGGGGCGTGCCCTGGCCGGCCCGGCCCGTGGTGACGGCGGCGGTCCGGCACCCGAGGCCGGTGCTGATCGTCGGCGCGGCGGTGATCGCGGTCGCGGTGGTGTCCTGGCGGTACCCGAAGAAGTAGGGGTTCACGCGGGTGAAGTAGGGGTTCATGCGGGTGAGGGGCGTGGGTGATGACACCCGCGCCCCTCACCCACGATCAGTGCTGTGGTTGTCCTCCCCGCTTCGCCCGCAGCTTCGGCGGCCACTTCCTGGTGTCCCGCGGCTCCACATACGGCTCCTCCGCCGGCTCCGCCTCGCCGGAGGCGATCGCCCGCTCCCGGGCCAGTTCCGCGTCGAACTCCAGGCCCAGCAGGATCGCCAGGTTGGTCAGCCACAGCCAGACCAGGAAGACGATCGCCCCCGCGAGCGTGCCGTACGTCTTGTTGTACGAGCCGAAGTTCGCGGCGTACAGGGCGAACCCGGCCGACGCGGCGAGCCAGACCAGCGTGGCGAGCACACTGCCCGGGGAGACCCAACGGAAGCCCCGGCCACGGACGTTGGGCGCCGCCCAGTACAGCAGGGCGATCATCAGCACGACCAGCACCAGCAGCACCGGCCACTTCGCCACGCCCCACACCGCGATCGCCGCGTCCCCGAACCCCAGCGCGCCTCCGGCCCGTTCGGCGAGCGGTCCGGTGAAGACCACGATCAGCGCGCTCGCCGCCAGCATCAGCATCAGCGTCACGGTCAACGCCAGCCGCAGCGGCGTCAGTTTCCACACCGGGCGCCCCTCGGGCAGGTCGTACACCGCGTTGGACGTACGGATGAACGCGCCCACGTACCCGGACGCCGACCACAGCGCGGCCAGCAGCCCGACCACGGCCAGCACGCTCCCCGTGCCGCCGCTGTCGCCGAGCTGCACCACCGCGTCCCGCAGGATGTCCCGGGCCGGTCCGGGGGCCAGGTCGCCGATGTTGTCGAGGATCTTGTTCGTGGCCCGCTGGCCGACCACGCCCAACAGGGACACCAGCAACAGCAGGGCGGGGAACAGCGACAGGACGCCGTAGTACGTCAACGCGGCCGCGCGGTCGGCGAGTTCGTCGTCCAGCAGCTCCTTCGCCGTGCGCTTCAGCACCGCCCGCCAGGACCGCGCGGTCAGCTTGGACGGGCTCTTCGGCTGGTCGTCCGCGTGTTCGTCCATGCCCTCGCGGGTCTCCCGAAACGGCCCCCCGAACCGCCCGCTTGACCTGAATCTTGCTTGAGGTTGAAAGGTGGGGGGCATGACACGTCGTACCGAAATCCATCCCGATCTCACCCGCGCCGACGCCGGAGCGCCCCTCTTCAGCACCTGGCGGGTCGGCACCCCCGAACGGCAGCGGCGGACCGTCGAGGCGATCGCCCGCACCTGGGAACGGCGCCCCTGGCCGGCCGGCGACCTGCTCGCGTACCACGTCTACGCCGGCCAGGACGGCTCCACACTGCTGCACCACTCGCAGTGGACGAGCGAGCGGGCGTACGAGGCCTTCGTGAAGACGCACCGGCAGGAGCGCGTCGACGAGATCGACACCGCCGTGCCGGACATCGAGCGGGTGGGACTCGGCCGCTACCGGCGCCACCGCAGCCGCGAGCGGGCTGCCGGGGACGCCCGCGTGCCCGGCCTGCTCGCGGTCGTGCGCATCGACTTCGAGCCGGGCGCCGAGGATCCCCGGCCCGGCTGGATCGACACCGTGCTGCGCGCCCTCGCCGACGATCCCGGGGGCCACGCGGGGCTGATCTCCGCCCACTTCCATCTGAGCGGCGACGGCACGCACGCCCTCAACTACGCCGAGTGGGAGAGCTCCGAGGCCTATGACAGGGCCATCGCGGCGCCGGGGGAGGGGATCGGGTCGCCGACGGAGCTGTGGCAGCGGGTGCGGACGTATCCCGGATTCAAGGGGTCCACGATCAGCCGTTATCGGCACGCGCTCGGCCTGATCCCCTAGCCTCCTCCCTCAGTCTCCGAAAATTCTGCTCGTCTGGACAAAAAAAGTTTTCGGTGAGACGGTGGGGTCATGTTGGACGTGACCGTGATCGAGGACCCAGAGGCGGCGGCCGTCTCCCTGGACCCCATAAGGGCGCGCCTGCTCGCCGAGCTGGCGGCCGGGCCCGCGTCGGCCGCCATGCTGGCCGGTCAGGTCGGGCTGCCCCGGCAGAAGGTGAACTACCACCTGAAGGCACTGGAGCGGCACGGCCTGGTCGAGCTGGCCGGTGAGCGCCGCAAGGGCAATGTCACCGAGCGGCTGATGCGGGCGACCGCCGCGTCGTACGTGATCTCACCGCTCGCCCTCGCTGCCGTGCAGCCCGACCCCGACCGCTTCCGCGACCAGCTCTCCGCGCGCTGGCTGCTGGCACTCGGGGCCCGACTGGTGCGGGACGTCGGTCAGTTGATCACCGGTGCGGCCAAGGCCCGTCAGCGACTGGCCACTTACGCGCTGGACGGCGAGGTGCGCTTCGCTTCCGCCGCCGAACGGGCCGCGTTCATCGAGGAGTTGACGGCGGGGATCAGCGGGCTCATTCGCAAGTACGACACTCCCGGCGCCGAGGGCGGCAGGGACCACCGGATCGTTGTGGCCGTCCACCCCACGCTCAAGAAGACCGAGTTGGAGTAGAACATGTCCAAAGAGTTCGAGATCGCCCGCGAGTTCGAGGTCGACGCCACCCCGGAGCAGGTGTGGGCGGCGGTCACCACCGGGACCGACGGCTATCTGTGGCCGATGGAGCCGCCGGAGCCCCGGGTCGGCGGCAAGGGGCCCTTCGGGTCGGAGGTCACCGCCTGGGACCCGCCGCACCGGTACACCAACCTGGTCGAGAACGTCGAGGGGATCGCGGAGCAGAGCCGCAACCAGCTCGACTACACCATCGAGCCGCGCGACGAGGGCCGTAGGGCCTGGGTGCGGTACGTGCACAGCGGGATCTTCGTCGACGACTGGGACAACCAGTACGACGGCGCCGCCCGGCACACCGACTTCTATCTGCACACCCTGCGTGAGTACCTGGCCCACTTCGCGCCGCGTCCGGCCGCCTTCGCGACCTTCGACGGACCCGAGGCGGCCAAGGCGCCGGACGCCCTGGCCGTCGTAGGAGAGGCGCTCGGTGTCGGTGCGGACGTGGCCGCGGGTACGCGGTTGACCGTCCATGGGCCCGATGAGTTCGAGGCCGTGGTCGACTTCCGCAACGCCTACTTCATCGGTCTGTGCACCGACCGGGGCCTGACCCGGATCTTCGGGCGCAACCACTGGGGTCACCCGGTCGGTATCTCCCTGCACGACTTCGCCCCCGACTCCGACATCAAGGAGTGCGAGAGCGAGTGGCAGGGCTGGCTGAGCGGTGTGTTCAACCAGCCCCTCTAGCCACGGGCGTTACGGCTTGAAGCGCAGCACCTGCGGGTCGTGGTCGCTGATCTGGTCGTGGAACTCCGAGTTGATGTGCACGGAGTCGTAGTCGACGTCGCAGCCGCGGCGGATCGACGGGCTGATCAGGATCTGGTCCAGGACCTGCGCGTTGCCCTGGTAGTCGTAGGTGTAACGCTCGCTCTTCGGCAGCGACTTGATCGCCGACCAGAGCTCGCCGTCACCCTCCAGGATCTTGGCGGTGTCGGAGAACTCGAAGTCGTTGATGTCGCCGAGCGCGATGACGTCCGCGTTCTTCTGGACGTCGAGGATGCTCTTGACGAAGGCGTTGACGAGCGTCGCCTGCTGGTGGCGCTGGACCTCCGAGCTGCGCGGCACCGGCTGGGTCGCCGAGGTCAGCCCGTAGTCGCCGCCCTTGGAGTTGAAGTGGTTGGCGATCACGAAGACCGTGCGGCCACGGAAGACGAACTCGCCGGCCAGCGGCTTGCGGCTGCTGGTCCAGGCCGTGTTCGTCGGGTCGATACGGCCCGGGGAGGCCGTCAGCTCGGCCTTGCCGCGCACCTTGGTGACACCGACCGCGGTCGTGGCGTCGCCGCCCGCGCGGTCCGTGAAGGAGACCCGCTCCGGGTTGAAGAGGAAGACCTGGCGGATGTTGCCGCCCGGCTCGCCGCCGTCGGTGTCGTTCGTCGGGTCGATGGAGCGCCACTCGTACCGGGGGCCGCCCGCCGCGACGATCGCGTCGATCAGCTTGTTCACCGTCACGTCGGCGGCGGTCGTACCGTCGTCCGTCGCGCCGTTGTTGTCCTGGATCTCCTCCAGGGACACGATGTCGGGCGACTTCAGGTTGTTCACGATCGCGGAGGCGTGCTCCTCGAAGGTGGCGTCGGACGGGTCGAGGTTCTCGACGTTGTACGTCGCGACCGCGAGCTCGCCGTTCTTCTGCTTGCGGGTGGTCTCGCGGGTGAGGCCCGCGCTTTTCAGCGTGCCGATCTCGTTGGCGACCAGCGTGTAGCCGCCGAACTGGTTGTAGTCCAGCGGGCCCGCGGTGGTGCCGGTGAGGACGTCACCGACGTTCGCCACCGGGAAGGCGGCGGTCGAGCCCAGCGACTGGATCTGGAGCCGGCCGGTGTTCTGGGAGTCGTAGGAGCCGTAGAGCGTGCCGCCGCGCTGGGTGGCGTTCTCGCGCGGCTTCACCGTCACCCACAGCTCGGTGTACGGGTCGGTCGCGCCGGTCACGCGGGCGTCGGCGACCTGGACGTTCATGCCCTCAAGGGACTCGTAGTAGTCCAGGGCGTACTTCTTCGGCTCCAGGGTGAGGCCGTTGACCGAGTTGTTCGCGGCGGGGTCGCCGGCCGGGGCGTAGGCGGCGGGCACCGACTTCGCGTCGATCACCGTCGCGGCCGGGACCGCGTTGCCGCTGGAGAGGACCGTGACCGTCGGCTTGGTGATCTCGGTGATCGACTGGTTGCCGGTCGAGGTGCCGCCCGGGACGAACTCCGAGACCGTGCCGCTGACCGTGACGGAGTCACCGACGGCGACCTTCGGCGTCGAGCTGGTGAAGACGAAGACGCCCTCGCTCGTCGCCGGGTTGTCGTCCGGGTTCGGATCCTGGATCCAGAAGCCTCTGGAGGAGCCGTAGGTGCGTACGCCGGTGACGATTCCGGCCACGTCCGCAACCTTCTGGCCGGCGTACGGCGATATCCGGGTCGTGCCCTGGATGTCGTGGATGCGCACCGAGTCCGCGTGCGCGGGCGAGGTGAGGGCGATCGTGGAGGCCGCGGAGACGGCGGCGACGGTGAGCGCGCCGAGACGCGCGGACTTCTTGCTCGGCAACGGATCCCTCCGGGGACGTGGGTGAATGCCGGGACGGCGGGGGTGGCGGTGCGGGCGGGCGGTGGTGCGGGTGGTGGTGCGGGTGGTGCCGGTGATGCGGGTGGTGCGGCGCGTGGTGACGCGCGTAGAAAATACGGTGAACAGATGTGCATCCGATTTCTACGCGCGTCAATCTCGTGCCTGGTCACGCCACTTGTCAAGGTTTCAGCCATGTACGGACCCCGTCCGGGAGATGAACCGGGCGGCATGGGTCGATATCCGTCTACGCTGAGCGGCTGAGTGCACCACCCTTCCTAGGAGAACCAGCCGATGTCAGACAGCTCCCCCCTGCCGCCGGTGCGGCTGCACCCCGAAGCGGAGCTGGCGCGGGCCGCGCTGTCCACGCCGCTGCTCACCCGGGCGGCGCTCCTCGCCCGCTGGGCCGGCGAGGAGACCCGGGTCGACGCCGGGGGCGGGCTCGTCGAGGAGCAGCTGCCCGCGGCGGCCGCGGTGCTCGGGCTGACCGGGGAGGACGCGGACGCCTTCGCGAGCGAGGCCTGGCGGGTCGCCGTCGACACCGGGCTCGTGGAGATCGTCGACGAGGAGGCGGGAACCGTCGCCGCGGGCGCCGACCTGGCGCTGCTCGCCGGGTCCCCGCAGGACGTGCTCGGGGTGTGGCTGAGCGCGCTGGAGACGGTGCTGGCGGACGCGAGCGTGCCCGACCTGGACGACCTGGTCGACGCGATGGAGGACGGCGGCGAGATCGACCTCTCCTCCCTGGACTGGGACCCGGAGGCCGAGCAGGAGTTCCTCGACGGCGTCCTCGGCAACCTCTACCTCCTCACGGTCAGCGAGGACGGCCCCGGCGACGGGACGGTGCCGCTGCCCGCGCTCGCCGCGTCCATGATCGTGCCGAGCGACATGGGGGAGCCGACCAACGATGTCCTGGAACAGGTGTCCGACGCGATGATGCGGCTGGACGACCAGTTCCGGATCCTGGAGCCGGTCGGGCTCGTGGATTACCAGCCGGTCGACGAGGCGCTCATGGCGGACACCGACGAGGAGCCCTCGGCGCCGGTCGACGAGACGGACGTCTCGCGCTACGGCATGGTCCGGCTGACCCCGCTCGGGCTGTTCGGGCTGCGCTCCCGGCTGCTGGAGGCGGGCATCGCCGCGCCGGCCGTCGGGGACCTCGCCGACAAGGGGGCGGACGCGCTGCTCGACGGGACCTCTGTGTTTCCGCCGGCCGCTGCTCAGGCCGAGACCGAGCAGTGGCTGGACCGGCGTGAACCCCTCGCCGCGGCACGGGAGTTGCTGGCGGCGGCGCGCGGGAGCGACGAGGGGGCGCCGTTGCGCCGGCTGCGCTGCCAGCAGGCGCTGTCACTGGTCGGTACGGTCGCCGAGCCGGCGCTGCGGGAAGTCCTGGACGACGCCGAGCTGGGCGGGCTCGCCCGGGTCTGGCTGGTCGAGCGGGGATTCGGAGAAGTGCCCGCGCCTTCGGAGGACATGGTCTTCTGGCTGACGGTGGACACACTGGCCGCGCAACTGGCGGCGGAGGGGAACTCCGAGGAACTGCAGGGGCTGGTGGAGGGCCTGGCCCAGCAGCACAGCGGGTTCTTCGCGGCGGCCTGGAAGGTCGACCATCCGGCCACCGCGGATGTGCTGGAGGCGATGGGGCGGCTGCATCCGGACAAGAGGGTGGCGAAGGAGGCACGGAAGGCTGCGTTCAAGGCGCGGTCACAGCAGGGGGGTTGAGGCCGGTTCGCTGGGTGCGGGTGTGTGAGGGCTGGTCGCGCAGTTCTCCGCGCCCCTGGATAAGTTTCCGCATCCTTTGTTGATTCATGGAACCAGGTCCACTGAATCTCCCCGCCGTTCAACTGGTGTTCAGACATGGGCGGGACGGTTGCGCCGAACCGAGGTCCGCCACCCTCCACGGCGTTTGCCCATCGTCTCAGGAGACACCATGTCGCTCACCCGCAGGGACTTCGCCAGTAGAACCGCGCTCACCGGGGCCGGGGTCGCGCTGGCGGGCACTGTCGGTGCCCTCGCCACCGCGCCGAACGCCCTCGCGGCCACCGACGTCGAGAGCACGGACGCCAAGACCGCAGGCGCCCACGGCGGTGTCGGCTACGGACCGCTGATCCCCGACCCCGACGGCCTGCTCGCGCTGCCCGCCGGGTTCACGTACAAGGTCATCACCTACAGCGGCAAGACCAGGCTGGAGTCCGGGGAGTTCACTCCCTCCAACCACGACGGCACGTCCACCTTCGACGGCCCGCGCGGTACGACCCTGCTCGTCAACAACCACGAGCTGGCCGGTCCGCGCGCCAACTGGCCGCACCCCGTGCCGCTCACCGAGGGCCTCGTCTACGACCCCGCCGCGGCCGGTGGCTGCACGGTCGTCGAGGTGCGCCCCGGCGGCAAGGTCGCCGAGTGGGTCGGCATCGCCGGCACCGCCACCAACTGCGCGGGCGGCAACACCCCTTGGGGCACCTGGCTCACCTGCGAGGAGACCGAGGACAAGGCCGGCACCAACGGCTTCACCAAGGACCACGGCTACGTCTTCGAGGTCGACCCCTCCGACCGCCGCGCCAACAGGAACCCGCACCCCATCAAGGCGCTGGGCCGCTACGCCCACGAGGCCGTCGTCGTCGACCCCAAGCGCGGCCACCTCTACCTCACCGAGGACGCCTCCAACCCCAACGGCCTGCTGTACCGCTGGACCCCGCCCGAGGGCTTCTGCCACGGCCACGGCAGGCTGCGCACCCTCGCCGAGAACGCGGGCGTCCTCCAGGCCTTCAAGTGCTTCGACTCCGGCGGCCAGTTCGTCGACGACCTCTCCCGCGCCACGAAGATCGGCACGGTGTACGGCGTGGACTGGGTCGACGTCCCCGACCGCGACGCCAAGTCGACCTCCGTGCGCAAGCAGTTCGCCGCAGGGCAGGTCACCCGCGCCCGCAAGCTGGAGGGCATGTGGTGGGGTGACGGCGGCACGTACATCGTCTCCTCCTACGCCCGCTCCGAGAGCCCCGTCCAGCACGACGGCGCGGTCTGGTTCTACGACCCCAAGCGGCGCACCCTGACCCTCAAGGTCCTCATCGGCGTCAACCCCGACCCGTCCGTCGAGGGCAACTTCGACGGCCCCGACAACATCACCGTCTCCCCCTACGGCGGTCTCGTCATCGCCGAGGACGGCGAGGGCCTCCAGCACCTCTTCGGCGCGACCGAGAGCGGCCGCACCTACCCGATCGCCCGCAACGAACTCAACAACGGCACCGAAGAGGACCCGGAGTACAGCGAGTTCACCGGCGTCACCTTCTCGCCCGACGGAAAGACGCTCTACGCCAACATCCAGACCCCCGGAATCATGCTGGCCATCACGGGGCCCTGGAAGCGGCAGAAGCGCGGCTAGTTAATTCGGTCGCCACCCCCGAGTTGCGCCTCCTACAGTGAGATCACGACAACGCACCTCCCGGTGCGAAGACGGCGGCTACTTCTCTCTAAAAGAACCCGACGCCGCCGTCGAATTGATCTCGGGAGGCGCAGCTCATGGTGGGCGCCCGGTGCGCAGGCAGCGGTTACTTCATGGGATCCGGCGGTTGCGGGTTCGAGTCCCGTCATCGACTTCGGGTCGGTGTAGCTCAATTGGGCAGAGCACCGGAATAAGTCCGCCGCCGACTCCTGATCTCGGGCACCCACCTATGCCGCGCTTCCCTCCGGAACTCCATTGAATTCGGGGGGAATTCACCATGGCTCGATTCAACAGCCGTGCCGCCAAGGCGCAGCCCACCTCGCGCATCACGTCGACGGGCCGGGTGCTGCGTACCTTCGAAGGCGGCCGGGGTCGGGAACGCGACGCCCGCTCCGAGCTTTTTCTGCTGTCGGTCGCCAACTTCATCTCCCAGCAGACCTTCTACGAGTCCGGCGCCGACCGCGACGACCGGTTCGCGCGGCTCGTGGCCGAACTCGCCGTCACCGACTCCACCTGGACCGCGGGCCTGCTCGGCTGGCTGCGCGGCGAGGGCAACCTCCGTACCGCCTCGATCGTAGGCGCCGCCGAGTACGTCAAGGCGCGCCTCGACGCGGGCGTCACCGACGGCCCCTCGAACCGCCAGGTCGTGACCTCCGTACTCCAACGGCCCGACGAGCCCGGCGAGTTCCTCGGCTACTGGACGGCGACGTACGGCCGCAATGTGCCCCAGCCCGTCAAGCGCGGCATCGCCGACGCCGTACGGCGTCTCTACAGCGGCAAGGCGCTGCTGAAGTACGACACCGCGTCCAAGGGCTACCGCTTCGGCGACATCCTCAACCTCGTGCACGCGACCCCGGACCCGGATAAGCCGTGGCAGGGCGAGCTGTTCCGGTACGCGCTCGACCGGCGCCACCACCCGGACACCGCCGTACCGCCGGAGTCGAGCCAAGTGCTCGCCGCGCACCGTGAGTTGATGGCGTTGCCCGTCGAACAGCGGCGCGCTGTGGTCACGTCCGAGGGCGGTGCCGAGCGGCTGGCCGCGGCCGGGATGACGTGGGAGGCGCTCGCGGGCTGGCTCCAGGGTCCGATGGACAGGGCGGCCTGGGAGGCGGTCATTCCGTCGATGGGTCCGATGGCGCTCGTCCGCAACCTGCGCAACTTCGACGAGGCCGGCGTCTCCGACGAGGTCGCGGAGCAGGTGGCCGCCCGGATCAGCGACCCGGCGGAGGTCGTACGGTCGCGGCAGTTCCCCTTCCGGTATCTCGCCGCGTACCAGCACGCGCCCTCGCTGCGCTGGTCCCACCCGCTGGAGCGGGCGCTCGGCCACTCGCTGGCCAACGTGCCCGCGCTGCCGGGCCGGACGCTGGTCCTCGTCGACCGCTCGGGCTCGATGTGGGCGCGGCTGTCCGACCGTTCCCAGCTCAACCGGGCGGACGCGGCGGCGGTCTTCGGCACGGCGCTCGCGCTGCGGGCGGAGCACGCCGACCTCGTCGAGTTCGGCACCACGAGCCGGCGGCTGACGTTCGGCCGGGGCGAGTCGGTGCTGAGGATCCTCGGCCGCTTCGGCGACCTGGGCGGCACCGACACCACCTCGGCGATCCGCTCGCACTACCGGGGCCAGGACCGGGTGCTGATCGTCACCGACGAGCAGTACGCGTACAACCGCCACGGCGCCCCGACCGAGCAGGTCCCGGCGCACGTGCCGGTCTACACCTGGAACCTCGCCGGCTACCGGGCGGGCCACGGCCCCTCCGGCACCGGCAACCGGCACACCTTCGGCGGCCTCACGGACTCGGCCTTCCGGATGGTGCCGCTGCTGGAGGCCGGCCGGAACGCCGACTGGCCCTGGGCGGTCTGACCTGCGCCTTTCGCGCGCCGGTCCTTGAACGTGGCCCGCACCGTCACGGGGGGTGCGGGCCACACCCTTGCCTCCGCCTTAGGTTGACATCTAACATTTCAGTTCATGGAGACCCTACGGCCCGTCCCGCGCACCCTGCTGCGGGACCGTGCCTACCAAGCGATCCGGGACGCCATCGTCGCCGGGGAGATCGAGCCCGGGGCGGTGGTGCGGGACGCCGAGTTCGCGGAGCGGCTCGGGCTGTCCCGGGCGCCCGTGCGGGAGGCGTTCTCGCGGCTCGTCGACGAAGGGCTCCTGGAGAGCAAGCCGCAGAGCTACACGCGGGTGACCCCGGTGGTGGCCGCCGACGTACGGGACGCGGCGGCCGTGGTCGGCGCCATGCACGAACTGGTCACCCGCGTCGCCGTCCCCCGACTGCGGGCCGCCGACCTGGAGGTGATGCGGGCCGCCAACGACCGGTTCGCCGCCGCCGTCGCACGCGGCGACGTGGACGCGGCCCTGCGCGCCGACGACGAACTGCACGACGTGCTGGTCCGGGTCGGCGGCAACCGCGCGGCCGCCGCCACCGTCGCCCGCTACACCCCCCTCATCCGCCGCCTGGAGCGCCGCCGCTTCGGCGAGGGCGGCTCCTGCCGCTCGGCCGGACTGCACGAGCGCCTGATCGAGGCCTGCGCCGAGGGCGACGTGCACCGCGCGGTCGCGGTCACGGCCGACATCTGGCACAGCCTCTCCGACCTGGCCGACGACACCACCGACTGACCGCTCCTCCCGGAGGCACCCCATGTCCCTTTCCTCGTACGACCGTTACCCCCTCCTCTTCGGCCCGTCCCCGGTGCACAGGCTGGAGCGCCTCACCGCACACCTCGGCGGCGCCGCCCTGTGGGCCAAGCGCGAGGACTGCAACTCCGGTGTCGCGTACGGCGGCAACAAGACCCGCAAGCTGGAGTACCTGGTCGCCGACGCGCTCGCCAAGGGCTGCGACACCCTCGTCTCCATCGGCGGCGTCCAGTCCAACCACACCCGGCAGGTCGCCGCCGTGGCCGCCCGCGCCGGGCTCAAGTGCGTGCTGGTGCAGGAGAGTTGGGTGGACTGGCCGGACGCCGTCTACGACAAGGTCGGCAACATCCTGATCAGCCGGCTCGCCGGGGCCGACGTACGGCTGGTGAAGGCCGGGTTCGGGATCGGGTTCAAGGAGAGCTGGGAGCAGGCACTCAGGGATGTCGAGGAGCGCGGCGGCACGCCGTACGCCATCCCCGCCGGCGCCTCCGACCACCCGCTCGGCGGTCTCGGCTTCGCGGGCTGGGCCTACGAAGTCGCCGAGCAGGAGCGCGACTTGGGCGTCTTCTTCGACACGGTCGTGGTCTGCTCGGTGACCGGCTCCACCCAGGCCGGCATGGTCGCGGGCTTCCGCGCGCTGGAGGAGTCGGGTGGCCGTCCGCGTCGCGTGCTCGGCATCGACGCCTCCGCCAAGCCCGTCGCCACCCGGGAGCAGATCGCGCGGATCGCCCACAACACCGGGCAACTCATCGGCGTACGGCAGGAGTTGGCGGAAGCGGACGTGGAGCTGGACGAGCGGTACCACGCCGGGATCTACGGCATCCCCGACGAGACCACCCTGGACGCGATGCGCCTCGCCGCCCGCACCGAGGGCATGGTCACCGACCCCGTCTACGAGGGCAAGTCGATGGCGGGCATGATCGACCTGGTCCGCCGCGGGGAGATCGCGGCCGACTCCACCGTCCTCTACGCCCACCTCGGCGGCCAGCCCGCGCTCAACGGGTACAGCGCGCTGTTCTAGGGTCTGTCCGCCGGAGACGGCCGGTCGGTCAGCGGGTGCGTTTCCACAGACGGACCGTCTGGTCGGCGCTGCCGCTGGCCAGGAGGTCTCCGTCCGGGTTGAACGCCACGGTGAAGACGGCGCCGCGATGACCGGTGAGGGGGCGCCCGAGGGGAGCCGGGCCGGCGGAGTCGGTCACGCGCCACAGGCGGACCGTGGTGTCGCTGCTGCCGCTGGCCAGGACTTTTCCGTCGGGGCTGAAGGCGACGGAGTTGACGGCGTCCCCGTGCCCGGTGGCGCGGCCGAGGAACACCGGGTTCGCGGGGTCGGTGACCTTCCACAGACGGATCGTGCGGTCCTCGCTGCCGCTGGCCAGCAGGTGTCCGTCCGGGCTGAACGCCACGCTGTAGACGCGGCCCGTGTGGCCGGGCAGGGCCGGGCCGACGGGAGCCGGAGGGTCGGCCACGTTCCACAACCGGACGGCGTGGTCGGAGCCGCCGCTGCCCATGACGTCCTCGTCGTGGCTGAACGCCACCGACAGGACGGCATCGGTGTGCCCGTAGACGGGTCCGCCGAGGAGTTCGGGGTGCGCGGGGTCGGTGATCCGCCACAGGCGGATCGTGCGGTCGCCGCTGCCGCCTGCCAGTAGTTCCCCGCTGGGGCTGAAGGCCACCGAGAAGGCGGCGTCCGTATGGCCGGTGACCGGGCTGCTGAGGAGCACCGGCCGGGCAGGGTCGGCCACGTTCAGTAGGCGGATCTTCTGATCGGCGCTCGCGTCGGCCAGGAGGTTCCCGTCGGGGGCGAAGGCCACCGAGTAGACCGTGTCGGTGGGGCCGGTGAGGGGGGAGCCGATCGGCTTGGGGTGCGACGGATCGGCCAGGTCCCAGAACCTGACGGTCTGGTCGGCGCTGCCACTGGCCAGTACACGCCCGCCCGGCCGGAAGGCCACCGAGTAGACACGGTCGGTGTGACCCATCAGCGGGTCTCCCAGCGGGGCCATCACCGCCGGCGCCGCCGTGTTCGACGCTTCGCCGGAAGCGCCGGGTGCCGAAGCCTTGCCGGAAGCGCCGGAAGCGCCGGAAGCGCCGGGCGCCGAAGCCGCCGCCGGGTCGGCGGAACGGCCGGGGAACGTCAGGATGGTGTCGGCGACGGCCAGGCCGAGGACACCGATGGCGTTCAGCAGCATGCGCCGGTCCGGCAGGGTCCACCGTTCGGCGACGGCCCGCGCCGGCAGGTCGGCGGCCTCGGTCTCGGCCGGTACCCGTTCGTGGGTCTCCGTCCGTGCCAGTTCGTGGAGCGTGGCGACGGCGGCCGCGGCCGCGTTCCTGGCGGCCCGGGGCTGCGAACCCTCCGCGTCCCGCCTGCTCTTGTCCGAGTCGGCCTTGTCGCTGATGCCCCGGACGACCAGTGTGTCCAAGGTGCCGATGAGGTGGGCGGCCTGGACGGCGCCGGCGCCTTCCATCTCGATGGCGGCGGCGTCGTTGTAGTGCTCGTGGATGTGGCGGGTGATCTCGGACCCGGTGTCGGCGACGACGACGTCCCCGACGGCGATCGCCCCGAAGTGGGCCCGGTACCCGGTGGTGCCGCGCAGGGCGTGGCGGGCGGCCTGTTCGAGGCGGTGGGAGGCGTGCCAGGCCTCGGGGCGTACGAGGAAGCCCTCGGGGGTGTGCTTGCCCCCGTGAATGCCGTACACCTTGGTCGCCACCACGACGTCACCGATGTCGATGTCGTTCTTGAGGCCGCCGGCGACACCCACGACGAGGAGGAACCGCGGAGCGAGCCAGGAGTTGACGCGTTCGGTGATGGTGGCCGCGGTGAGGGTGCCCACACCGATCTCGGCGAGGGCGACATACCAGGGGGTTCCGGGGAGTCGGCCTCGTTCGACGAGGGTGCCGGAGACGTGCTTGAGCGTCTTGGTGTCGGTCAGGTGGGCCCGTACTGCGGCGTACTCCACGGGCAGGGCGGTGAGGATGACTACGGTGGGGGTGTCTGCCACGTGACCAGCCTCGACCGTTCTTCTCTCGCGTGGGTGCGGAATTCACGGTAAAGCACCCCACGGTGGAATGTGCGGTTCCGTGGCGAATACGGGGACTTGCCGGGGCCGGCGAACTCGTGGCCGTAGGACGGGAGTTCGCTCATCCGGCGGCCGGTGCTGCCCACCGGTCCTCGGCACCGGGGAGCCGGAAGCCGTTGAAGAGGTCGTCCATGCCTCGGAGGGCCAGGCGGGTGGGGGTGGCGCGGACCGCGAGGTTGCGGGCCGTCGTCGCGAGGGGGTTGCGGAGGGCTCCCAGACGGCCGACCCTGCGGGCGCGGACACGGACGGCGTTCGTACGGTCGCGGCGGGCGGCGGTGTACGCGGCCAGGGCGGCCGGGACGGAGTCTGCGCCGTTTCCGTCAGCTCCGTGGGGGAGCAGGTGCGCGAGGATCACCGCGTCCTCGATGGCCTGGCAGCCGCCCTGGCCGAGGTTGGGGGCCATGGCGTGGGCCGCGTCGCCGAGCCAGGCGATCCGGCCGTGGTGGAGGCGGGGGAGCGGGGCGGCCAGGTCGTAGAGGTCGTTCTGGAGGACGGCGGCTTCGTCGAGGTGTTGGACGCGGTCCAGCAGGGCCGGGATCGGGTCGTGCCAGGTGCCGAAGCGGCGGCGGAGTTCGGCGCGGGGGTCGGCCGAGCGGGTGCCGGCGGGGAGGACGGCGGTGGCGTAGAGATACAGCCGGCCGTCGGCCAGCGGGGTCACGCCGAACCGCCCGCCTCTTCCCCAGGTCTCGCTCATGGACGGTATCCGCAGGTCAGGGGCGTCCACGATCGCACGCCAGGCCGTCTCGCCGATGTAGTGCAGTCCGGGGTGGTCGGGGAAGTACGCGCGGCGCAGCGGGCTGCGGATGCCGTCGGCGGCGACTACCAGGTCGGCGGAGAGGTCCGCTCCGGACGCGGTGCGGACGGTCGGGCGGACCGAGGCGTCGTCGCGGCCGGTCGCTTCAAACCCGGTCGCTGCGGGGCCGGTTGCTTTGAGCCCGGTCAATTCGAGCCCGGCTGCTGCGCGCCCTGTCACTTCGACGCCGGTCACTTCGGTGCCGTAGAGGAGCGCCTCCGGCGGCAGGTACGCGGCCAGGGCTGCGGTGAAGGTCGGGCGGGGGACCGCGATCGGCGGAATGCCGTAGCGGGCCGCCATGTCCGCGGTCTCGGCCCGGGCGAGCCACCGGCCGTCGGAGCGGCGCACGCCCATCGTCACGGGGACCGCGCTGCCGGCGGCCCGGGCCGCGTCGACCCCGATGGCGTCCAGGGCGCGCAGGGCGTTGGGGGCGAGGCCGATGCCGGCGCCGGTCGTGGGGGGTTCGGGGGCGCGTTCGCAGACGGTGACCCGCCAGCCTCGGCGGTGCAGCGCCACGGCGGCCGTGAGTCCGCCGATCCCCGCCCCGACCACCACCGCATGACGCTTCGGCATGGCACCCCCGCTTCCGTTCGGTCCGAGCGCGATCAGTCCGGCGCGGCCTGCACGTTACACACCGGGATCACGGCGGTCGCCCCCGCGGCCGGACACACCGGGATCACGGCGGTCGCACCCGCACCCGGGCATGTTCACGGGACGGCTGGATAAGGTGCACTGCATGTGGGCCGACGAACAGCACCGGCAGCCGGGTTCCGCCGCGTCCGACGCACCGCGTCGTCGGGCCACGATCCACGACGTCGCGAAGCTGGCCGGGGTGTCCCGGCAGACCGTCTCGCGGGCCGTCAACGACAAGGGCGAGATCGATCCGGCCACCAAGGAACGGGTGCTGGAGGCGGCCCGGATGCTGGACTACCGGCCCAGCCGGTTCGCGCGCGGGCTGGTGCGCAAGGGTACGGTGACCGCGGGACTGGTCATCCCGGACCTGCGCAACCCGTTCTTCCCCGAGGTCGCGGCGGGGGTGCTGGAGGCCGCCGAGGAGCGGGGCTGGCAGGTCGTGGTGTGCGACACGCGTACCGACGGCGTCAAGGAGCGCGAGGCGCTCGGGGTGCTGTCGCACCAAGTGGACGCGGTGGTGGGCTACTTCAAGAACGACGACGAGGTCCTGGCCCGGCACCTCGGCGGTATGCCGCTCGTCCTGCTGGAACGCGGCCCGCAGCAGACCCGGTTCGCGGCCGTGGGCATCGACGCCGCCGCGGGTCTCGAACAGGGCGTCGCCCATCTCGTGCGGGCGGGTCACCGCCGTATCGGCATGCTGGACGGCGACCGGCTCGAAGTGCCCGGGCCCCGGCGTGAGGCGTTCCTCGCCGAGACGCGGAGGCACGGGCTGCCGGTCGACGACAGCTGGATCGTGCGGTCCTCCGGCCACAGTGTCGAGGGCGGCGAGGCGGCCATGGAGCGGCTCCTCGACGCCCGGCCCGAGATGACCGCGGTGTTCGGCTTCAACGATCTGATCGCCGTCGGCGCGATGCGGGCCGCCCGGCGCCGGGGCCGCCGGGTCCCCGAGGACCTCGCCGTGCTCGGCTTCGACGGCCTCTCCCTGGGCGCCCTCGTGGAGCCCGCCCTCACCACCCTCCACCTCGACAAACGCCGGCTGGGACGGCTCGCCGTCGAACAGGTGGCGAGGCTGCGCGCGGGCGAGGAGCCCCTGACCGGTGTGGACGCGTGGGTAGCGCCCGAGCTGGTGGTACGGGCCTCGGCCTGAGCGTCGTGGTCCCCGAGAGCGACCCCGCAGCACCCAAGACCGGCTTCGAGCTGCGCCGAGACCAGCCCCGCGGCATCCGAGACCGGCCCCGAGCTACGCCGAGACCGGCTTCGAGCTACGCCGAGACCAGCCCCGCAGCACCCGACACCACCAGCTCGCGATGCCCGACACCCCCAACCCCGCCCCATCTGAGCCCACGTCAGCAGATAGCACCCGCATACGCCTTGACTCTTGTTTTCGGCCACCTCAATACTCGTCGGCAACGTTCACGTGAACGTTCACGGGCATCACGACATCGTTGTCTGATCCGGAAGGCGAGTGCGCTCCATGCCAGACCGAACGCTGTCCCGCAGGCGTCTGCTAAGCGCCTCACTCGGCGGTGCGGGCGCCGCTCTGCTGGGTGTGTCGGGGTGCGGGAGTTCCCACGGCTCGATCTCCGCGGGCACCGACCACCTGACGATCTGGTACTGGAACGGCTCGCTGAGCAACAAGCTCCTCGCCACCTCCGCACGCGGTGTCCCCGGCGTGGCCGGACTGAAGGTCAAGGGCGCCCCGATCGCCGGCGACTACCGCGGCAAGCTGCGCACCGTGATGGCGGCCCGCGCCTACGTCCCCGACCTGGCCTGCGTCAACACCCCGATCGGGGACTACTTCCCGGACGAGAACGAGTTCCTGGACCTCAGGGACCTCGGCGCGGACGCCGTCGAGGACGAGTACCTCGGCTGGAAGTGGAAGAGCTGTGTCAGCCCCACCGGCCGGATGATCGGCTTCCCGCTGGACGCCGGCCCCACCGCGCTCTACTACCGCCGCGACCTCTTCGAGAAGGCCGGACTGCCCACCGAGCCGGCGGAGGTCGGCGAGGCCACCTCGACCTGGGAGAAGTACCTCCAGGTCGGCAAGACCCTCAAGGCGAAGGCGCCGACGCATCCGTACCTCGTCTCACAGATCGCCTTCGTGTTCCGGATGGCGCTGTACCAGAGCCCGAAGCAGTTCGTCGACGCCGACAACCGCTTCATCGGCGACCAGCAACACGTGAAGCGCGCCTGGGACTTGGCGATCGAGACCTACCGGCAGGGACTCAGCGCACGGGTCCTGGACGGCACGCCCGACTTCAACTCGGCGATGGGCGGCGGCCGTATCGGCACCATCATCAACGCGGTCTGGTACATCAACGGCCTCAAGGACACCGCGCCCAAGACCTCGGGCCAGTGGCGGCTGACGGGGATGCCCGACGGCCCCACGAACTACGGCGGTTCGTACGTCGGCATCACCCGCTACTGCCGGGACCCGGAAGGGGCGTTCGCCTTCCTGAAGTGGATGTTCAGCCCGGAGAACCAGCTGAAGAGCTACCAGGAGATGGCGCTGTTCCCCACCACCCCGGCCACCTACGCCCAGCCGGCGATGCGCAGGCCGGACCCGTTCTTCGGCGGCCAGGCCCCCGTGGACGTCTTCGGACCGGCCGCCGAGAAGGCCCCGGTCCTCTTCATGAGCGCCTACGAGAACACCGCGTCCACCCCCGTCTACCAGGAGCTGACGAACGTGGAGACGCTCGGCAAGAACCCCGACCGGGCCTGGCGGGACGCCATGAACGCCGCCGAACGGGCGCTCGCCCAGCGGGGGGTGAGCTGACATGACCGCCCTGACCGAGGCACCGGCGTCCGCCCAGGAGACACCTTCGGCCGCGGCTCCCCGGGGCCGGTGGCGGCGGCACCTTCCGCCGTACGTCGCGATCTCGCCGTACTACATCCTCTTCGGCGTCTTCGGCGCCTTCCCGGTGTTCTTCTCGTTCTATCTGTCCTTCCAGGACTGGGACGGCATCGGCGACATGAAGTTCGTCGGCCTCAGGCAGTACTACTGGCTGTTGCACGACTCGGTGTTCTGGCACTCGATCGCCAACACCTTCGAGATCTGGTTCCTGTCGACGGTGCCGATGCTGTTCCTGGCGCTGGTGCTGGCCTTCCTGCTGCACTCGCAGGTCCGCCACTCCTCCGCCTGGCGGGTGGCCTACTTCATCCCGAACGTCACCTCCATGGTCGCGATGACCATCGTCTTCGGCTCGGTCTTCGCCCAGGCGGGCCTCGCCAACTCCCTTTTGAAAGCGGTGGGGTTGGACGGCGTCGGCTGGCTGACCTCCTCGCTCGGCATCAAGTCGGCGATCTCCATCATGATCATCTGGCGGTGGGTCGGCTACAACGCGCTGATCTTCCTCGCCGGTCTCCAGGCCATCCCGAACGAGCTGTTCGAGGCCGCGCGGGTCGACGGGGCGAGCAGCCGGCAGCTGCTGTTCCGGGTCGTGGTCCCGCAGCTCAGGCCGGTGATCCTGTTCGCCGTCATCACGTCCACCATCAACGGCCTGCAGATCTTCACCGAGTCGCAGGTGCTGTTCTACTCGGACGACCCGGGCACCGCGGGCGGGCCCGGCCAGGAAGGCATGACGATCGTGCTCTATCTGTGGCAGAAGTCCTTCAACGACCTGCAGTTCGGCTACGGCGCCGCGATGGGCTGGCTGCTCTTCGCGCTGATCGCGGTCTTCGCGATCATCAACTGGCGGCTGGTGTCCGGGGGCGACCGCGACGAGCGCCGCGGGATTCCGCTGCTGTCCAAGGGGGGCCGCCGCAATGGCCGTTGAGCCCACGACGTCCAACGCCGGCCTTGCGATCGGCGCGGGGAGCCGGCGGACCCGGATCCTCGTGCGGGTCGCCCTGCTGCTCGGGGTGCTGGTCTCGCTGTTCCCCTTCTACTGGCTGGTGGTGATGGCCTCCGTCACCACCCAGGACATCCTCGCCTACCCGCCGCGGCTCGTGCCCGGCACCCAACTCCTGCACAACATGCGGGAGGTGATCGACCGCATCGATTTCTTCACCTCGCTGTTCAACACGGTCGTGGTGGCCACGCTCGGCACCCTGCTGGTGCTGTTCTTCGACTCGCTGGCGGCCTTCGCCTTCGCCAAGTACGACTTCCCGGGCCGGAAGTTCCTCTTCGGCGTGCTGATGGCGACGTACATGATCCCGGCGCAGCTGTCGCTGGTGCCGCAGTTCGTCACCATGGCCGAGTTCGGCTGGGCCGGCACGCTGAAGGCGCTGGTGATCCCGGGGGCCGCCAACGCCTTCGGTATCTTCTGGATGCGCCAGTACGCCCAGAACTCCCTGCCGGACGAACTCCTCGACGCCGGACGGATCGACGGCGCCGGCTTCTTCCGGCTCTACGCGCAGGTCGCGCTGCCGCTGTTCCGGCCCGCGCTCGCCTTCCTCGGCATCTTCACCTTCATCAGCCTCTGGAACGACTACATCTGGCCGCTGGTCGTGATGGTCAACCCCGAGAAGGTGACGCTCCAGGTGGCGCTCGCCAACCTCAACATCGCCTACAACACCGACTACGCGGTGGTGATGGCGGGCGCGTTGATGAGCGTGCTGCCGCTGATCGCCGTCTTCCTGATCGGGGCCCGGCACTTCCTGCGGGACCTGGCGGCGGGGGCCACGAAGATGTGAACCGGCGTGCCGCCGACGGTGTTTCAGTCCTCCATCGACAGGGGCTCGTCGGCGGTGTTCCTGAAGGCGTGCGGACCGCCGACCGGCACGTACAGGAAGTCGCCCTGGCCGGAGAGAACGTAGAAGGACTCGGACATGGCCCGGTGGAAGTGCGTTCCGGCGCCGCCGGACCATGCCCCCAACTCCACCTTGTACAGGCCGAATTCGCCTCCGGTCGTCTCGTGCGTGGCGAGGTGGTGGGTGGTGGAGGTGCCGGCGATGTCCGCGGGGGTGTCGGCCGGGCGGTGCAGCGCGTTCACCTCGCCCCGGTCGGCGTGGTAGCGCGGCTGCGGGTGGTCGAGGTCTTCCGGGAACGACATCGATGCGCTCCTTCCGGGAGGGGGGCACCGCCATCGTGTCCCGCGTCCCGGCGACCGGCATCGGGTGTCCGGACGGTCCTGGACGGGACCGGGGACGTAGGCCGGGGGCCTCTAGGCGGGGCGCTTCGGCCGGTTTCCCCTGATCACCGTCCCGCATACGAGCAGCGCGGTCACGGCGACGAGGGCGCCCGCGCCGAACGCTCTGGACGCGCCTCCGACCAGGATCTCGGAGGGCGAGCCGGTGGCGTGCCGGGTGGCCGTGCCGTAGACGGTGACCAGGATCGACAGACCGAGGGTGCCGCCGAGCCACTGGAGGGTCTGGAGCAGCCCCGAGGCGGAGCCCGCCTCGCGCGGCTCGACCCGGGCGAGGATCGTGGCGTTCAGCGGCATGAGGCTCAGCCCGATGCCGACGCCCAGCAGGAACAGCGGACCGAGCAGCCCGGAGAGGTAGCCGTCCGAGACGTCGAGCCGCCACAGCCAGCCGGCCGCTCCGGCGACCAGAGTGATTCCGGTGACCAACACCGGCTTGGCACCGAGGAGTTGGAGCAGCCGGGGCACCAGGCGCACGGTGGTGAACATGGCCAGGGTCATCGGCAGGAAGGCCAGCCCCGCGCGCAACGGGCTGTAGTGCAGCACCTGTTGGCTGATCAGGGTCAGGAAGTAGAACGCCCCGAACATGCCCGCGGGCAGCAGCATGACACCGGCGTACGCGCCCGCCCGGTCGCGGTCGGCGAACAACTTCAGCGGCAGCACGGGCTGTTCGGCCCGGGCCTCGACCAGCAGGAACCCGGCGAGCAGGGCGGCCGCCGTACTGAACCCGAGCAGCGCCTGGGTGTCGCTCCACCCCTGCTCCGAGACCCGGATGAACGCGTACACCAGCGAGGTCGTCCCGGCGGTGCCGGTGAGCGCGCCCGCCAGGTCGAAGCGGCCCGCGTGGCGCGGGGTCTCGGCGGCGAGGCGGGGGAGCGCCGAGGCCACCGCGATGCCGATCGGTACGTTGATCAGCAGGGCCCAGCGCCAGGACGCCCAGTCGGTGAGCGCGCCGCCGAGGACCAGGCCGACGGAGGCCCCGATGCCCGCTGTGGAGCTGTAGACGCTGAGGGCGTGGTGGCGGCGCGGGCCCTCCGGGAAGTTCGTGGTGATCAGGGCCAGGGTGCTGGGGGCGATGAGGGCGGCGCCGACTCCCTGGAGCGCGCGGGCGGCCAGCAGCCAGGCGCTGTCCGTGGCGAGACCGCCGAGCAGGGAGGAGCCGGCGAAGACGAGGACGCCGGTGGTGAGGGTACGGCGGCGGCCGGCGATGTCCCCGACGCGGCCGCCGAGCAGCAGCAGCCCGCCGAAGGCGAGCGTGTAGGCGTTGAGCACCCAGGACAGGCCGGTCGGGCCGAAGCCGAGATCCTGTTGGATGTCGGGGAGCGCTACGTTGACGACGGTGGAGTCGACGCCGACCATCAGGTAGGCGGTGACGACGACGAGGAGTGTGGTGCCGAGCCTTGCGGGCTGTGGTGGAGCGGAGCGGGTGTCGGTGCGCGCGGACGGCGCGGACGGGACGGGCATGGGAGTCCTCCCTTAACCGGGGACTGTCTCCGGTTAGTGCTCGATAAAATACGGAGAGAGTCCCCGGTTTGCAAGGAGTATCTGGATGACGCAGGTCAGGCCCATGCGGGCGGACGCTCGGCGCAACTACGAGCGCTTGCTGAAGGTGGCGGCGGAGGCCTTCGCCGAGCATGGGGAAGGCGCGTCGCTCGACGACATCGCCAAGCGGGCGGGGGTGGGGTCGGGGACGCTGTACCGGCACTTCCCGACCCGGCAGGCGCTGCTGGAGGCGGCGTACGTCGACCGTGTCGAGATGTTCGCGCGCCGGGCGGACGAGATCGCGGGGGAGCTGCCGCCGGGCGAGGCGCTGGCGGAGTGGCTGTACGAGCTGTGCGTCGGCACGATCCAGATCCGCGGACTGAAGAGCCTGATCGGGTCGGCGGTGACGGACGGCGGCTCGGCGACCGTGACGGTGTGCGGGACGCGGGTGCGGGAGGCGGCGGGCCACCTGGTGTCCGCGGCACAGGCGGAAGGGACCCTGCGGGGGGACATCGTGGCGGTCGATCTGCTCCGCCTGGCCCACGGCGTCGCCACGGCGGCGGAACTGGCGAGCGGGGACGGCGCGGAGATCCGCCGCTACCTGACCCTCCTGACGGAGGGGCTACGGGCGTAGCCGACCGGTCCGGGTGAGCGGCGCTCGGCGGGACGGGTTCCCTCGGGGCAGGAGTAGACGCACAGTCAAGGAAGTGGCGACCGCCTGCGAATGATGTCCTGACCGGCCCCGGTCATCCTGGTGCGGCACGGCCCCCATGCGATCCGCCGGGGCCCGCACCGTGGGTCACACGACCGGGAGGCGCCCATGAAAGCCAGGTACGCGATGCTCGTCGCCAGTGCTGTCACCGCGAGTCTGATCGGATTCGCGAGCCCGGCGCAAGCCTTGCCCTACGACGGAGCGGACCCCGTTGCCTCGGGCTGCGCGAACACCGCGGTGACCGCCCGTCACACCTGGATGGCGCTGAACGGTTACGTGGCCGGGCGCATCGACCTGCGGTACAGCACGGCCTGCCGCACGGTGTGGGCACGCGTGGTCAACTTCAAGAGGGACGGCGGCGGGGCGAAGGTCGCCCGGCAGACCGGACCCGACGCCGCCGCGTCCTGCACGGTGTCGCAGTACTCTTCGTCGCTCGGTGGCTACTACTGCTACACCGAGATGCTCGACGACGCGGGGTATGTGAGCACCGCGGCAGGCTGGGTCGTCGATCCCAGCGGTTCCAAGTGGTACGCGTCGACCACCGCGTACTGAGAGGGCGCCCGGGCCGCTGAGGCCCAAGCTGTCGGGTAGGGGGCGACCGGCCCCCTCCCCGACCGTCCCGTCTGTCTCACAGCGCCTGCGCCGCGGGCTTCACCATTCCCCTCACCGTGCGGGACTTGACGAAGTCGCCCATGGCCGTCATCTCCCACTCGCCGGAGAACTGCTTGATCAGTTTCGCCATCATCACGCCGGTCTGGGGCTCCGCGTTGGTGAGGTCGAAGCGGACCAGTTCCTCGCCGGACGCGGCGTCCAGGAGGCGGCAGTACGCCTTGGCGACCTCCGTGAACTTCTGGCCGGAGAAGGAGTTGACCGTGAAGACCAGGCCGGTGACCTCCTGGGGGAGGCGGCCGAGGTCCACGACGATGACCTCGTCGTCGCCCCCGCCCTCACCCGTGAGGTTGTCGCCGGAGTGCTTGATCGCGCCGCCCACGATGGAGAGCTTGCCGAAGTAGCAGCTGTCGATGTGGTTGCGCTGCGGGCCGTAGGCGATGACCGAGGCGTCGAGGTCGATGTCCTTGCCGCGGTACGCCGGCTCCCAGCCGAGGCCCATCTTGACCTGGGAGAGAAGGGGGCGGCCGCCCTTGACCAGGGACACGGTCTGGTTCTTCTGGAGGCTGACCCGGCCCTTGTCGAGGTTGATCTTCCCGGTGCCCGGCGCGGGAGGAGCCGGCGGGGCCGGGGGCGCGACGGGGGGAGCCGCGGGCGCCTGTACCGGCGGAGGCGGCGGGGCCTGGGTGACCGGCGGAGCCACCGGCGCGGGCGCGGGCGCCGGCGCGGGCTCCTCCACCGTCACCCCGAAGTCCGTCGCGATCCCCGCCAGCCCGTTGGCGTACCCCTGCCCCACCGCCCGCGCCTTCCAGGCGCCGTTGCGCAGGTAGATCTCCACGACCACCAGCGCCGTCTCGGTGCCGAGCTGCGGCGGCGTGAACGTGGCCAGCACGGTGTTGTCGTCCGCGCTGCGGATCGTGGCCGTCGGCTCGATGCCCTGGAAGGTCTGCCCCGCCGCGTCCGGGCTGGCGGTGACGACGATCTTCTCGATGCCCGGGGGCAGGGCGGTGGTGTCGACGCTGATCGCGTCCGGCGCCGTACCGCCGCCCGACCGGTAGGTGACCCCCGGCCCCGTGGGCTGGTTGTAGAAGATGAAGTCGTCGTCGGAGCGCACCTTGCCGTCGGCGGTGAGCAGCAGGCCCGATACGTCGAGCCGCACCGGTGCGGAGACGTCCACCGTCACGCGGGCGACGGGGAGGGGGATGTTCGAGCCGGGGGTCATAGCTGTCATGCCCGGTGAACGAGCGACGGCGCTTTACCGTTCCCTTAATCTTCCGCGGTCTACGGCACCACCACGATCTTCCGGCCCACGCCCGCCGCGAACTGCTCCAACGCCTCCGGATACCGCTCCAGCGGGATCCGGTCGCTGATGAAGACCTCCGGGTCCAGGACTCCGGTCGCGAAAAGTTCCGCCGCCCGTTCGAAGCTGTGCAGGACCGCCATCGAGCCGGTGATGGTGATCTCCTGGTTGTAGATGCGGTACGGGTCGATCGTCACCCGGGTCGCGTAGTCGGCCACGCCGAACTGCAGGAACGTGCCCGCCTTGGCGACCCGGCCCAGGCCGTCCTGGATCGCCGCCGCGTTGCCCGTCGCGTCGATCACGAGGTCCCAGCCCTGCGGACGGTCCAGCTCGTCCGGGTTCGCCGCGGACGCCGACACGCCCAGGCGGCGGGCGGTCTCCAGCCGGGCCGGGTTCACGTCGACCACGTCCACGCTCGCCGCGCCCGTCCGCTTGGCCAGCTCCAGCATCATCAGGCCCATCGTGCCCGAGCCGTAGATCAGGACATGGGCGCCGAGCCGGGACCGCAGCACGTCGTACCCCCGGACCGCGCAGGACAGGGGCTCGACGAGGGCCGCGTCCTGGGTGCGGATGTGCTCGGGCAGCCGTACGCAGTTGGCCACCGGCGCGACCGCGTACCGCGCCGCGCCACCCGCCGTGGTCACACCGATCGCGGCCCAGCGTTCGCAGAGGTTGTTGTGGCCCGTACGGCAGTACCGGCACTCGTGGCAGTACAGGGACGGGTCTACGGCCACCCGGTCGCCGACCGCCAGCTCCGTGACCCGGGTGCCCACCCCCACCACCTCGCCCGCGAACTCGTGGCCCGGCACGATCGGCAGCGTGGGGGCGAACTCGCCCTGGAGGATGTGCAGGTCGGTGCCGCACAGACCGCACGCGGCGACCTCGACGACGACCTCGCGCGGCCCTGGCGTCGGGTCCGGGACCTCGGCGACGACGGCCTTGCCCACGGACTCGATGACGGCGGCCTTCATTTCACGGCTCCCAACGACAGGCCCTGGACCAGCTTGTCCTGGGCGGCGAACCCCGCGGCGAGCACCGGCAGGGAGATCACGAGCGACGCGGCGCACACCTTCGCCAGGAACAGGCCCTGGCTGGTGATGAAGCCGGTCAGGAAGACGGGGGCGGTCTCGGCGACCACACCGGTGAGCACCCGCGCGAACAGCAGCTCGTTCCAGCTGAAGATGAAGCAGATCAGGGCTGTTGCGGCGATGCCGGGCAGGGCGATGGGGGCCACCACGCGCGCGAGGATCGTCGGAAGACGGGCGCCGTCCACGCGCGCGGCCTCGATCACCGCCACCGGGACCTCGGCGAGGAAGGACTGCATCATCCACACCGCGATCGGCAGGTTCATGGAGGTGTAGAGGATGACCAGCAGCCAGATGTTGTCGAGCATCCCGGTGTTCTTCGCGAACAGGTAGATCGGCAGCAGGCCCGCCACCACCGGCAGCATCTTCGTGGACAGGAAGAAGAACAGGACGTCCGTCCACTTCCGCACCCGGCGGATGGAGAGCGCGTACGCCGCCGGGAGGGCCAGCAGCAGGACGAACAGGGTCGAGGACAGCGACGCCACCAGCGAGTTGGTGAGCGCCGGCCAGGGGCTCGCGCCGCCGCCGGTGCCGAAGAACTCGCGGTAGCCGTCCAGGGTGAGCGCGGCGCCGAAGCTCGGCGGGTTGGTCGCCGCGTCCGTCTCCGAGTGGAAGGACGTCAGGGCCATCCAGGCGATGGGCAGGAAGAACAGGATCCCGAGCAGCCAGGCCACCAGGCCCAGCCCGTTGCGGCGTATCAGGGCGGTCATGCGCGACCCGCCTCCTCACGGAACAGGGACGACACCACGCGCAGGGCGAAGGTCGCGATGACGATCGAGCCGATGACGACCAGGACGCCGGCCGCCGAGGCGAGGCCGTTCTCGTGGGCCTGGTAGAAGCTCTGGTAGACGGTGTAGGGCAGGTTGGCGGTGCCCAGGCCGCCGGACGTGATCGTGAAGACCGCGTCGAAGTTCTGGACGATGTAGATCGACCCGAGCAGAGCGCCGAGTTCGAGGTAGCGGCGCAGGTGCGGGAGCGTCAGATAGCGGAAGATCTGCCAGTCGCTCGCGCCGTCGACCCGCGCGGCCTCCATCTGCTGCTGGTCGCGGCTCTGCAGTCCGGCCAGCAGGATCAGCATCATGAACGGCGTCCACTGCCAGACCAGCGAGGCCTCCACCGCGAGCAGCGGGGTGGTGGAGATCCAGTCGGGCTGTGGGCCGCCCACATAGTGCAACAACCCATTGAACAGGCCGTATTCGGGGTTGTAGAGCACATGCTTCCAGAGCAGTGCGGCCGCCACCGGGACCACCAGGAACGGGGCGATCAGCAGGGTGCGGACCACGCCCCGGCCCTTGAAGCGACGGTCGAGCAGCAACGCCAGGACCAGCCCCAGCACCAGGCTGACCAGCACCACCGTCACCGTCAGCAGGACCGTCGTCCACACCGAGTGGCGCAGGTCCGCATCGGTGAGGACCTCCTTGTAGTTGTCGACGCCGGTGAAGTGACGGGCCTTCGGATACAGGGAATTCCAGTCGAAGAAGGAGATCACCACCGTGGCCACGAACGGGAGTTGGGTGACCACGATCATGAAGACCAGGGCGGGCAGCAGCGGGGCGCGGGTCGCCCAGGCGCGCAGGCGGGCCTTCGAGGGGTCCGCGGAGCGGACGGACAGAGAGGCTGGTGGGGCCGTGGTTGTCGCGGTCATCGTCCCTCGTACTCCTCGGAGATCTTCTCGGCGAGCGCCTGCGATTTCTTCAGGGCCGACTCGACGGACTGGCGTCCGGCGATGGCCGCGCTGATCTCCTGCGAGACCCTGGTGCCGAGATCGGTGAACTCGGGGATGCCGACGAACTGGATGCCGGGCGCGGGGCGCGGCTGCACCCCCGGATCGTTCGGCTGAGCCCCCTCGATGGCCTCCTTGGTCATCTCCTGGAAGGCACCGGCCTCCTTGAGGTACGCCGGGTTCGTGTACGTCGACGCGCGCTTGCCGGCCGGGACGTTCGACCAGCCGATCTGGTCGCCGACCAACTGCTCGTACTGCTTGCTGGAGGCCCAGGAGACGAACTTCCAGGCCTTGTCGGGGTTGCGGGAGGCGTCCTGGATGCCCCAGGCCCAGGTGTAGAGCCAGCCGGAGGACTTCGTCTCCTCGACGGGGGCGGGGGCGTAGCCCACCTTGCCCTTGACCGGGGAGCCGGACGCCTCCAGGGAACCGGCGGCGCTGGTGGCGTCGTACCACATGGCGACCTTGCCCTGGGTCATGTTGTTGAGGCACTCGGCGAAGCCGGACTGGGCGGCGCCGGACTCGCCGTGCGCGCGGACCAGGTCGACATAGAACTTCGTCGCCTTCTCGAAGGCGGGCGAGTCCAGTCGGGCTTTCCAGCTCTTGTCGAACCAGGTGCCGCCGAAGGTGTTCACGACGGTCGTGAGCGGTGCCATCACCTCGCCCCAACCCGGCAGCCCGCGCAGGCAGATGCCCTTCATGCCGGACTCGGCGCCGTCCGCCTTCGCTGCCAGGTCGGCGACCTGCTGCCAGGTGGGATGCGCGGGCATGGTGAGGCCCTTCGCCGCGAAGACGTCCTTGCGGTACATCAGGAAGGACGACTCGCCGTAGAAGGGCTGGCCGTAGAGCTTGCCGTCGTCGCCCGTCAGCGACTGGCGCATGGGCTTGAGGACGTCCTGTTCGTCGTACGACGGGTCCTTGGCGACGTACGAGTCCATCTCGTGCAGCCAGCCGTTGCGGGCGTAGATGGGGATCTCGTAGTTCGAGAGGGTGGCCACGTCGTACTGGCCGGCCTGGTTGGCGAAGTCCTGGCTGATCTTGTCGCGGACGTCGTTCTCGGGCAGGACCGTGAAGTTGACCTTGATGCCGGTCTCGGCGGTGAAGTGGGCCTTGGTGAGTTTCTGCAGCTCCACCATCTGCGGGTTGTTGACCATCAGGACGTTGATGGAGTCGCCGCCGGAACCGGACCCGCCCGCCCCGACCCAACAGCCGGAGAGCAGCGGGGCGAGCAGCGTCCCTGCGGCGGCCAGGGCGAGCGTGGCTCGCGGCGGCCGTCGTCGGCTCGGGGTGCGCATGGATCGCTCCTGGATAGAGGGGTACATAAGGGGCACTTCGAGGGCTGGGGGTGCCCTATAGGGGGTGGGTTGGACCTGGGGAGTGAGTTGGTTTTTCAGACCCTGATGACCTGGGGGCCCAGAAGGGAGTAGCGGTGGGCCTCCGCCGACGGCAGCAGCGTGCTCGTCACGATCGTCTCCAGTGCGCCGATCTCCGCGAACCGGCAGAAGCTGACCGCGCCGAACTTGGTGTGGACGCCCGCGAAGACCGTGCGGCGCGCGGCCCGGATCGCCTGCGCCTTGACCTCGCTCACGGCCGGGTCGGGGGTGGTGAGGCCGTGCTCGCGCGAGATGCCGTTGGCGCCGATGTAGGCGAGGCCGACGACGAAGCCGGCGAGCATCTTCGTCGTCCAGTGGTCGACGGTGGCGAGGGTGCCGGGGCGGACCCGGCCGCCGAGGAGGAGTACCGACATACCGTCCGCCTCGGCCAGCGCGCCCGCGACCGGCAGGGACGCGGTGACCACGGTCAGCGGGCGGTCCCTGGGCAGGGCCTCGGCGATGAGCTGGGGGGTGAAGCCCTCGTCGACGAAGACCGTCTCGGCGTCCCCGAGCAGCTCGGCCGCGGCGGCCGCGATCCTTCGCTTCTCGGGGACGTGGCTGGTGGCGCGGAAGGCGAGGGTGGTCTCGAAACCGGCGCTCTCCACGGGGTAGGCGCCGCCGTGGGTGCGGCGGATCAGGCCGTGGTCCTCCAGGGCGCGGAGGTCCCTTCGTACGGTTTCCTTGGCGACGCCGAGCTGGGCGGCGAGGGTGTTGACGTCCACGGCGCCGGTGGAGCGGGCGGTCCTTACGATCTCCCGCTGGCGTTCTTCGGCGGTACTGGTCATTCGGTCACCCGCTTTCCTGTCGTGCGGTGCGGTGCCCGTTCGGGCCGTTGCAGGAAGTTGTACAGCGGGTGGGGGGTGGTGACCAGGTCTGTTGCGGCTGGGATAGTGACCGTGTATGCCCGTTCGGGCGGGGTGGGCCTACTGACTCGGGTGGGGCGGTTGTGCGGCGGCCGCGGGTTTGTTGTGGCTGGTCGCGCAGTTCCCCGCGCCCCTGGGGGGTGGCGCTTCGCGCCTGCCCCCCACCCCCTCCTCGTGCCCGGAATGGCTGCGGGCGGGTCCGTTCTGTGCCCGCCCGGCCTTTCAGTACGGCCAGATCGGCGGGTCCGTCACGAACTGGCCGCCCAGGTAGGCGTGGCCCTCGTTGCCCTGCTGGAGTTCGCCCTGTTCGGCGATGAGCTTCTCCGCGTAGGGCTCGGAGTCGTCCTGGGGGTCGTAGCCGAGCGCCCTCGCGGTGGTCAGGTCCCACCACAGGCGGGTGTTGGCGGAGGAGCCGTAGACGACCGTGTGGCCGACGTTCTCGGCGGTCAGGGAGGCGTGCAGGAGGCGGGCGCCGTCGGCCGGGCTCATCCACAGCGAGAGCATGCGCACGCTGGTCGGCTCGGGGAAGCAGGAGCCGATGCGCACGGACACGGTCTCCAGGCCGTACTTGTCCCAGTAGAACTGCGCCAGGTCCTCGCCGAAGGCCTTGGACAGGCCGTAGAAGGTGTCCGGGCGGTGCGGGGCGTCGATCGGGATCAGCGGGTCGTCGCCCTGCGGGCGGGGCGTGTAGCCGACCGCGTGGTTGGAGGAGGCGAAGACGATCCGGGAGACGCCCTCCGCGTGTGCGGCCTCGTACAGGTGGTGGGTGCCCTCGATGTTCGCCTTGAGGATCTTCTCGAAGGGGGCTTCCAGGGAGATGCCCGCGAGGTGGATGATCGCGTCGACGCCCCGCACGGCCTCGCGCACGGCCTCCTTGTCGGCGAGGTCCGCGACGATCGCGTCCGGTTCGCCGTCGACGGGGCGCAGGTCCAGCAGGCGCAGTTCGTAGCCGTAGGCGGGCAGGAGGTCCCGCATCAGGGTGCCGAGGCCGCCGGCGGCGCCGGTGAGCAGGACGGTGCGGGGAGCGGGCATCCTCGGGTCTCCTTGAGTGGCCTCTGTGTACACGGTATTCACATCCGTGGACAAGTTAGGGATCGTGTCTTGACTTCGTCAAGGGTGGCACGATGGGCGTTCATAAATGTAAACTCCGGTCAGCATTCTGTGTCTCATTCTATGGGGGGAACCTGTGACGCCGTCCGCCGACCTCGTCCACCGACTCGGCATCCCCAGCGGGCCGCTGTTCTTCCCGGTCACCGCCTACGGCCCGGACGGCTCCGTCGATCTCGACGTCTACCGCACGCACGTGCGCGCGGGCGTGGAAGCCGGGGCCGCCGCCGTGTTCGCGTGCTGCGGCACCGGGGAGTTCCACGCGCTCACCCCCGAGGAGTTCGAGGCGTGCGTCCGGGCGGCCGTCGAGGCGACGGCGGGGCGGGTGCCCGTGATCGCGGGGGCGGGCTACGGCACCGCGCTCGCCGTGCGCTACGCGCGCCTCGCCGAGGGCGCCGGGGCCGACGGACTGCTCGCCCTGCCGCCGTACCTCGTCGTCGCGGGCCAGGAGGGCCTGCTGCGGCACTACCGCGAGGTGGCCGCCGCGACCGCCCTGCCGGTGATCGTCTACCAGCGCGACAACGCGGTGTTCACCCCGGAGACCGTCGTAGAACTGGCCCGCACCGAGGGGATCGTCGGCCTCAAGGACGGCCTCGGCGACCTCGACCTCATGCAGCGGATCGTCAGCGCGGTGCGCACCGATATCCCCGGTGACTTCCTGTACTTCAACGGCCTGCCGACCGCCGAGCAGACCCAGCTCGCCTACCGCGCCCTCGGGGTCACCCTCTACTCCTCGGCCGTCTTCTGCTTCGCCCCGGAGATCGCCCTCGCCTTCCACCGGGCGCTCACCGAGGGCGACACGGCCACCGCGCACCGCCTCCTGGACGGCTTCTACCGGCCCTTCGTCGAGCTACGCGCGCGTGGCCGCGGCTACGCGGTCTCCCTCGTCAAGGCGGGCGTACGGATGCGCGGTCTGGACGTCGGCGAGGTCCGCCCGCCGCTGCACGAGCCGGACGAGGATCATGTGAAGCAGCTCGCGGAGATCACCGAGCGAGGTTACGGACTCCTGGAGGAGCACAAGTGAAGGCGTCGACGTTCGTCTACCCCTGGGACGTCAACGGGGACCCGGAGGCCGCCGACCGCATCGCCGCGCTCGGCGTACGGCAGGCGACACTGGCCGCCGCGTACCACTCCACGCGCGCGTTGACCCCCCGTCACCCCCGCCACCGCATCGTCACCGCCGAGCACGCGTCCGTGCTGTACCCGACGGACGCGCGCTGGGAGGGCCGCGAACTGCGCCCGTACCCGGCGGGCGACTGGGCCCCTGGAGACGCGTTCGGCGAGGCGTCCAAAGCCCTCCTCGACGCGGGCCTGGAAGTGCACACCTGGGTCGTCCTCGCGCACAACTCCCGCCTGGGCGCCGAGCATCCGGCCACCTCGGTCGTCAACGCCTACGGCGACCGCTATCCCTGGGCGCCCTGTATCGCGCAGCCCGCCACGCGCGCGTACCTCGTCGACCTCGCCGTCGAGGCCGCCGTACGCCACGGCGCGGCCGGCACCGAGCTGGAGTCCCTCGGCTGGTACGGGCTCCAGCACCTGCACGCCCACGACAAGACCGGCGGGGTGCCGCTCGGCGACGCCGGGATGTACCTCATGGCGCTCTGCTTCTGCGCCACCTGCCGGGAGGGGTACGGCGAGCAGGGCGTCGACGCCGACGAGCTGGCGGCGGCCGTACGCCGGGCTCTGGAGCCGCTGTGGCAGGGGGCCCCGGACGAGGGCTGGGCCGGGGTCGAGAAGTTGCTCGGCGCTTCGTACGCGGCCGCCACGCGCGCGTGGCGCGACGAAACCGCCCGCACGCTCCAGGAGACGGCCGTCCGCGCCGTCCGTGCGGCCGCCCCCGAGGGCTTCCAGATCCTGCTGCATGCCGACCCCGTGACCTACCACGTCGGTGCCAACCCGGGCGTCGACCCCGAGCACATCCTGTCCGTCGCGGACGGTGTGGTCGTCCCGTGCGCGGGCGGACCGGAGCTGCTCACGCCGTTCGCCGCCACCGGGAAGGAGGCGGTGCTCGCCGCCAACTTCCCGGTCATCTCCCAGATGGGCGGCAGCCCCGGCACGCTCGCGGCGGACGTGGCGCGGGCGCGGGAGCTGGGGGCGACCGAAGTGCGGCTGTATCACGCAGGGTTGGCGTCGGACGGCGACCTGGAGGCGATCCGCGCGGGGCTTGCCTCGCTCTGACGCGCCATTGGTAGGGCCGTCGCCAGCCACACGATGCCGAGTGCGATCGACAGGGGCCGCTGGTCGACCAGTTCGACCAGCGCCGCGCCCGCCGCGAGGCCGATCACGTTCGGTGCGTAGACGACGGTGCTGGCGGTGGCCACGGTACGGCCGAGCAGGGCGTCCGGGGTCTCGCGCTGTACGGCGGTCAGGGCGGCGATCAGCACGCAGGGGAGTCCGACGCCGATCGCCGCGCCGCACGCGAGGGCCACCGGGTCCGAGGGGACCGCCCGCAGCCCGGCGCCTACGGCCGTCAGCGCGATCCCGCAGGCCGCGAAGCGGCGTTCGCCGAGCCGACGCAGGGTGGGCCCGGAGAGCAGCCCGATCACCACGGAACCGGCGCCCTGGACGGCGTACAGCGCGCCGGCGTACGCGGGGGAGTGACCGAGGGCGTCGATCACGGCGTAGAGCAGGGCGCCGTTGAGGCCGGCGAAGAGCATGGTGGTGCCGGCGGCGAGGACGAGGGGGCGCAGGTGGGGGTGGCTGCGGAGGTGGCGGGCGCCTTCGGAGAAGGGGTGGCCTCCGGGTGGGTTCCGCACGGTCGGGGTCGCCTGGACCCGTAGGCCCGCGTACAGCAGCGCCGCCAGCGCGAAGGTGAGGGCGTCCAGGAGGGCGACGGCCGGGCCGCCGTACACCGTGTACAGGCCCGCTCCGGCGAGCGGGGCGAGCAGCTTCATGCCCTCCGTGATCGCCATCCGTACGCCGTTGAAGTCGCCCAGGAGGGCCGGGGGGACCGCGCCCGCGACCAGGGCCGACTCCGCCGCGTCGTGGACCACGCCTGTCGCGCCGTACACGAAGAGGACTGTGAGGATCAGCCAGACGCCTTGCGGGGAGTCGACGGGGAGCAGTACCGGGAGGAGGGCCGCGAGCAGCAGGTTCGTGCCGATCAGGAGGGGTTTTCGGGGGAAGCGGTCGGCGAGCGCGCCGAGGAGGGGGCCGGCGAGCGTCGGTGTCCACATCGCGAGCAGGCACAGCGCGGCCAGTCCGTTGGAGCCGGTGAGGTCCTTGACCCATACGCCGGACACCAGCCACAGCGCGGAGGTGCCGAAGCCGGAGACCGTGACTCCGGCGAGACAGAGCGCGGCGTCGCGGTTCCGCAGAACGGGCGGCAGGGGCCAGGTCTTCATGCCTGGACAGCGTGGTTCTAAGGCCCGGCGGCTGGGATGGGGCAGTTGCCCTAGATGTCACCGGACTCCTGAGGAGTTTTCGCGCGACCGCGATGAGTTCTCGCGCTTGCGACGGTCCACCCCTCACGACCCCGCGACCGTGAGGAGCACCGCATGACCGTCCCGACCCTGGATCTCGGACCGCAGGCCCGGATCGTCGCCCGGCTGGCCGAGGCCGTCACCGACGAGCGGCTGGCGGACCGGACGCCGTGTCCGGAGTATCCGGTACGACATCTGCTGGGCCATCTGCTCGGGCTGAGCGTGGCCTTCCGCGACGCCGCCCGCAAGGACCTCGGCGCGACGACGGACACCCCGCCGACCGCCTCCCGCCCGGACATCGGCCCCGGCTGGCGTGAGGAACTCCCCAAGGCCCTCGACGAATTGGCCGACGCGTGGCGCGACCCGGCCGCGTGGACCGGCATGACCCGCGCGGGTGGCGTGGACCTCCCGGGCGAGATCGCGGCGGCGGTGGCCATCGACGAACTGGTCGTCCACGGCTGGGACTTGGCCAAGGCGCTCGATCTCCCCTACACCCCGGACCCACCCGCCCTCCAGGCGACCCACGCCTTCCTCCAGGCCTCCGCGGAGGACCCCTCCCGCGACTCCATCTTCGGCCCGATCGTCCGGGTCCCGGACGACGCACCGCTGCTCGCCCGCACGATCGGACTGAGCGGCCGCGACCCGGGTTGGACGTCGGTCTGAAACGGGGGAGTTGGGCGAGGAGTGGGCTGAACGCAGGCCGATGAGCCGACGCGGGCCGGAAGTTGGCAAGAGGGCCGGGGGCCAAGCTCGGGCGGAGGTTCGCGGGCCGCGAGTCGGCCCGGGCGGCGACGGACGTGCCAAGTCGCGTGTGCGCCCCGGCAACAGGGCTTCCGTGCCGCGTCGGTCCGTTGACGGTGCTCACCCCGCGGCGCCCCGCGCCCACGCCGTCTGAGCACGTGTCCCGGAGGCGGCCTGCGCGGCGCAGCCGGGCCGAGCGTCGTAGACAGGGGTACGAGACCGCCGTAGAGGAACGGAAACGGGACGCGCGCGGGGGGCCCGGACCGTACCCTCGCCACCATGCCGCCCCTCAGTCTCACCGTGCTCGGTACCGCCTCTCCGTATCCCGGGCCCGGGCGGCCGTGTTCCGGGTATCTGTTGCGGGGTGGGGGTGCCGAGGTGTGGGTGGATGCCGGGCCCGGGACGTTCGCGGAGTTGCAGCGGCACACCGATCCGAGCCGGCTGACGGCGATCTGGATCTCGCATCTGCACGCCGACCACAGCGCCGATCTGCTGTCCGCCGTGTACGCGTACGCCTACGGCGGGCTGACCCCGCCCGCACCGATCCCCGTCTACGCCCCACCCGGCTGCGCACAGCGCCTCGCCGGGTTCTTCGGGCGCCCCGACGCGCGGTTCCTCGCGGACATCCTCGACTTCCAGCACCTGTACGACCATCACGGCGTCCGGCACTGGAACCTCCGGCTCACCTCCCGCGCCGTCGCCCACGACGTCGAGAGCTACGGGCTGCGCGCCGAGTGCTCGGGACGCGTCCTCGCCTACTCCGGCGACAGCGGCCCCTGCGCCGCGCTCGTCGAACTCGCCGCCGAATCCGACGTGTTCCTGTGCGAGGCCGACATCGACCGCCATCGCGAAGGCGAACAGGTGCACCTGACGCCCGAGGACGCCGGCGACATCGCCCGCAAGGCCGGGGCGCGGGAGTTGGTCGTCACCCACGTCGGACCCACGCTCACCAGGGAGTCGGCGACCGCCCGCGCCGCCATTGCCTTCACCGGCCGTACCGAGACCGCGTTCGAGGGCGCCACCCGCCTCGTGTGAAGCGCTTTCCATCCGGCGCCGACTTCTTCTGTCGGAAGCATTGACGAAACACACGCGCCCTCCTACCTTCAACGCGTCGTACTTCGTACGTCATATATGAGACGCGATACGCGAGATCCGAGAGGCGCGCATGACCTCTGTGCCCACGCCGATCCCCTCCCGCACGCAGTACGTGCTGGAGGAGATCAAACGCCGCATCCTCACCGGGCGGTTGACGCCAGGTCAGGCCCTGGTCGAGACCGAGCTCGCCGCGCAGTTCGGGGTGTCCAAGACCCCCGTGCGCGAGGCGCTCAAGACCCTGGCCGGCACCGGACTGGTCGTGATGAGCCAGTACAAGGGCGTCACGGTGCGCATGGTGGACGCGGACATGGCGCGCGAGGTCTACGACGTGCGGCTCCTCCTCGAACCCGAGGCGCTGAAGCGGGTCGTGAAACGGGGCGCCTCCCTCGACGACGCCCGGGACGCGCTCGGCCGCGCCGACGGAGCCGGCGACGCCGCCGAACGCTCCCTCGCCAACCGGGAGTTCCACCGCGCCCTCTACGTCCCCTGCGGCAACCCGCTGCTCGGCCGGATGCTCGACGAGGTCCGCGACCAGGCCGCCCTGGTCTCGGCCGTCGCCTGGGCCGCCAACCCCTCCTGGGAGCGGGAGGCCGCCGAGCACCGCGAGATCCTGCGCCTCGCCCTGGCCGGTGACGCGGACGGCGCCGCCCGCGCGCTCCACGCCCACATCGCGTCCTTCGTCCAGCGGGCGTTCCCCGAGGCACCGGAACCCGAGGCACCGCGACAGGAAGGTCAGGAATGAGCAGCGAGACGTTCGAGACCCAACGGACGGCCCTGGCCGACGTGGTGGCGATCCCGGTGACCCCGTTCGCCGAGGACGGCACCGTCGACCAGGACGCCCACCGGGCCCTGCTGCGTCGCCTGCTCGACGGTGGCATCACCACCCTCACCCCCAACGGCAACACCGGTGAGTTCTACGCCCTCGCCCCCGAAGAGCGCCGCCTGGTCACGGAGTTGACCGTCGACGAGGCCGGCGGGCGGGGCACGATCCTGGTCGGCGTCGGCCACGACGTGCCCACCGCCGTCGCCTCCGCCCGGCACGCCCGTGAACGCGGCGCCCGGATGGTCATGGTCCACCAGCCCGTCCACCCGTACGTCTCGCAGCAGGGCTGGGTCGACTACCACCGCGCCATCGCCTCCGCCGTCCCCGAACTGGGCGTGGTCCCGTACATCCGCAACGCTCAGCTCGCCGGTGTCCGGCTCGCCCAACTCGCCGACGACTGCCCGAACGTCATCGGCGTGAAGTACGCGGTCCCGGACGCCGCCAAGTTCGCCGCCTTCGCGCGGGACGCGGGGCTCGACCGGTTCGTGTGGGTCGCCGGGCTCGCCGAACCGTACGCCCCCTCCTACTTCTCGGCGGGCGCCACCGGCTTCACCTCCGGGCTCGTGAACGTCTCCCCGGCCGTTTCGCTGAACATGATCGAAGCGCTTCGATCCGGCGACTACCCGGCCGCCATGAAGGTCTGGGAGCAGATCCGCCGCTTCGAGGAACTGCGCGCGGCGAACGGCTCCGCCAACAACGTCACCGTCGTCAAGGAGGCCCTCGCCTCCCTCGGACTGTGCCGCCGCGAGGTCCGCCCCCCGAGCAGGGAACTGCCCGAGGAGGAGCGCGCGGAGGTCGCCGCGATAGCCGCCGGGTGGTCCATATGACCGACAGGAAGCGTCCCGAAGAACTGAGAAGCCATCAGTGGTACGGCACCGAAGGGCAGTTGCGCACCTGGTCGCACAACGCCCGGATGCGGCAGCTCGGTTACGAGGCCGAGGAGTACCGGGGCCGCCCGGTGATCGCCGTCCTCAACACCTGGTCCGACATCAACCCCTGCCACGTCCATCTGCGCGAGCGCGCCGAGGCGGTCAAGCGGGGAGTCTGGCAGGCGGGCGGTTTCCCGCTGGAGTTCCCGGTCGCCACGCTGTCGGAGACCTACCAGAAGCCGACCCCGATGCTCTACCGCAACCTCCTCGCGATGGAGACCGAGGAACTGCTGCGGTCGTATCCGATCGACGCGGCGGTCCTGCTCGGCGGCTGCGACAAGTCGACACCCGCCCTCCTCATGGGCGCCTCCTCCGCTGACGTACCGTCGATCTTCGTGCCCGCGGGGCCGATGCTCCCCGGTCACTGGCGCGGGGAGACCCTCGGGTCCGGCACCGACATGTGGAAGTACTGGGACGAGCACCGCGCGGGCAACCTGACCGACTGCGAACTGCGGGAACTCCAGGGCGGGTTGGCGCGCTCACCCGGTCACTGCATGACCATGGGCACCGCCTCCACGATGACCGCCGCCGCCGAGGTGCTCGGTATGACGCTGCCGGGTGCCTCCTCGCTCCCGGCCGTCGACTCCGGGCACGAGCGGATGGCCGCCGCCTCCGGGCGCCGGGCCGTGGAGCTGGCCTGGACCGGCCTCAAGCCGTCGGAGATCCTCACCCGGGAGGCTTTCGAGGACGCGGTGACGACCGTCCTGGGTCTCGGCGGCTCCACCAACGCGGTGATCCATCTGATCGCGATGGCGGGCCGCTGCCAAGTCCCGTTGAGCCTCGACGACTTCGACCGCATCGCCCGCACCGTCCCGGTGCTGGCCAACGTACGGCCCGGCGGACAGACGTACCTCATGGAGGACTTCCACTTCGCCGGCGGACTGCCCGCGTTCCTGTCGCGGATCACCGATCTGCTCCATCTGGACCGGCCGACGGTCAGCGGCACGCTGGGGGAGCAGATCGAGGGCGCGGTCGTCCACAACGACGACGTCATCCGCACCCGGAACAACCCGGTCGCCGACGAGGGCGGGGTCGCCGTTCTGCGCGGCAACCTGTGCCCGGACGGCGCTGTCATCAAGCACATCAGCGCCGAGAAGCACCTGCTCAAGCACACCGGGCGGGCCGTCGTCTTCGACGACTACAAGACCATGCAACGCACCATCAACGACCCCGAGTTGGGCATCACCGCAGACAGCGTCCTGGTGCTGCGCAACTCCGGCCCCAAGGGCGGGCCGGGCATGCCCGAGTACGGCATGCTGCCGATCCCCGACCACCTGCTCAAGCAGGGTGTACGGGACATGGTCCGCATCTCCGACGCCCGGATGAGCGGCACGAGTTACGGCGCGTGCGTGCTCCATGTGGCCCCGGAGTCGTACATCGGCGGCCCGCTCGCCCTGGTTCGCACGGGGGACATGATCACGCTCGACGTAGAGGCGAGGTCTCTCCAACTCAACGTGGACGACGAGGAGTTGGAGCGTAGGAGGGCGGCGTGGACACCCCCGCCCACCCGCTACGAGCGAGGCTACGGCGCCCTGTACAACGACCAGATCACGCAGGCGAACACAGGCTGCGACTTCGAGTTCCTGGCAAGACAAGGCAAGGTCCCGGACCCGTACGCAGGCTGACTGCACCCACCCAAGGGGCGCGGGGAACTGCGCGACCAGCCACAACGCAAGCCGCACACGCCACACAACCTCAAGAGGCACCCCGCACCGCGCTAGCGAGAAAGCGCTTACCGCACCGAGAACGGAGACCCTGTCATGGCCCAAGCCGCAGCCGTGGCGAAACCGCCCACGCCACCCCGGCGGCGCCGTGCCTCCGCCACGCCCCGCAGGCTGCCGTACCTGCTGATCGCGCCGGCGGCCCTGCTGATGCTGGGCTTCATCGCCTACCCGGTCCTCAGCGTCTTCTACTACAGCCTGCAGAACTACAACCCCACCAAGCCGTGGCGGAACGGCTACGCGGGCTTCGACAACTTCGTCCAGATCTTCACCAAGGACCCGCAGTTCTGGGACACTCTGGCCTTCAGCGCCAAGTGGGTCTTCGTCGAGGTCGGACTCCAGCTGCTGTTCGGTCTCGCGCTCGCGCTGATCGTCAACCAGACTTTCGTGGGCCGGGGCCTCGGCCGCGCGCTCGTCTTCTCGCCATGGGCCGTCTCCGGCGTCCTGACCTCGGCGATCTGGGTGCTGCTCTACAACTCCCAGACGGGCATCACCCGTTACCTCGCCGACATGGGCATCGGCACCTACGGCACCAGTTGGCTGTCGGACACCTCCACCGTCTTCTCGGCGGCGGTCGTCGCCGACCTGTGGCGCGGTGTCCCCTTCTTCGCGATCCTGATCCTCGCCGACCTCCAGTCCGTCTCGAAGGACCTGTACGAGGCCGCCGAGGTCGACGGGGCCAGCCGGATCAAGCAGTTCTGGCACATCACGCTGCCGCACCTCAAGGACGCGATCATCCTGTCCACGCTGCTGCGGGCGGTGTGGGAGTTCAACAACGTCGACCTGCTCTACACGTTGACCGGCGGCGGTCCCGCGGGGGAGACCACCACCCTCCCGCTCTACATCGCCAACACCAGCGTCGACGCCCACAACTTCGGCTACGCGTCCGCCCTGACCACGGTCGCGTTCGTGATCCTGCTCTTCTGCTCGATGGTCTATCTGCGGCTGAGCAAGTTCGGAGGGGGTTCCAAGTGATCACCAAGGAGGCCACGGAGGTCGCGCCTCCCTTGCCGGAGACACCTCAGGCGACCCGTCCGGCGAAACAGCGCCGCGCCTGGGACGAAGCCCCCCGCTGGCAGATCTATCTGCCGCTGGGCATCTACCTCGTCTTCACGCTCATCCCCTTCTACTGGATCCTGCTCTTCGCCCTGCGCCCGGCCGGCTCCACCTCGCTCGTGCCCTGGCCCATCACCTTCGACCACTTCGAGAAGGTGTGGACCCAGCGGGCCTTCGGCACCTACTTCGAGAACAGTGTGTACGTCGGTCTCGCGACCCTGGTGATGACGACGCTGGTCGCCCTGGCCGGCGGCTACGCCCTCGCCCGGTTCGACTTCAAGATCAAGAACGCCTTCATGCTGGCCCTGCTCTGCTCCCAGTTCGTGCCGGGCGCACTGCTGCTGGTGCCGCTGTTCGAGATCTTCGCCGAGCTGAAGATGATCAACTCGCTGGGCAGCGTCATCATCGCCGAGACGGTCTTCCAACTGCCGCTGTCGATGATCCTGATCAGCAACTTCATCAAGAACGTGCCGTACTCCCTGGAGGAGGCGGCCTGGGTCGACGGCTGCAACAGGATGACGGCCTTCAGGATCGTCGTACTCCCGCTGCTGCGGCCCGGGTTGATCGCGGTGGGCTCCTTCGCCTTCGTGCACTCCTGGAACCACTTCCTGTTCGCCCTGATGTTCCTCAACAACCAGGACAAGCAGACGATCCCGGTCGGTCTCAACACCCTGATGAGCGCGGACAGCGTCGACCTCGGCGCACTCGCCGCGGGCGGCATCATCGCCGCCGTCCCCGTGGTGATCGTCTTCGCCTTCATCCAGAAGTGGCTGATCACCGGGTTCAGCGCGGGGGCGGTGAAGGGGTGACGCGTCAACTTGGCACAGTCGATGTCCCACGTAAGGGTGGGTTTGGGGGGCCCGGCATCGGTGGCCGAACCGTCGTCGATAGCGTGGCGTCGTCCGTCGGCCTGACTGTCGGTCCTACCGCCGGGTGGGCGGGAAGTAACGCTTGTGGAGGCCCACGTAAGACCGCTCACCTCGGTGGCCGGCGAGGGCTTGTGAAGCAGGAACCCGAGGTGGTGCCACGTAGCGGCACGGACCGGAATCTGCGGCTTCAGGGCTGTGGAGGACACCAAGGCCTGAAGAAGTACCTGGCTGCGATCGGCCCGCGTACTCAGGGTTCGGCAGAACCCCAAGGCGAACCGGAGGAGGCCCACTCGGCCTCCTCCGGGCAGGCCGAGCGCGTCGAGCTGCCCGTCGGCTCCAACACCACGATCGTCGGCCTGAAGAACGCCGTGCTCAAGGGCGGCAGCCTCCAGGTCAGGAACGCGACCAACGTCATCATCCGCAACCTCGACGTCCGCGACGCCTACGACTGCTTCCCCGTCTGGCAGCCCAACACCGGCGGCCTCGGCGACTGGAAGACGGCGTACGACACCATCTGGCTCTCCGGCGCCTCGCACGTCTGGGTCGACCACGTGACCCTCAGCGACAAGGGCCACCCGGACGCCGAGGAGCCCACCTGCTTCGCCCGCAACTACCTGCGCCACGACGGCCTGTTGGACATCACCAACGGCTCCGACCTGGTCACCGTCTCCTGGAGCCGGTTCGCCGACCACGACAAGGCGATGCTCATCGGCAGCAGCGACACGGCGAGCGGGGACCGCGGCAGGCTCCGTGTGACACTGCACCACAACCAGTTCGAGTCGGTGGTACAGCGCGCACCCCGCGTCCGCTTCGGACAGGTGCACTTGTACAACAACCGGTACGTCGTGCCGAGCGACGACTACCGCTATTCCATCGGCGTCTCCACCGAGTCCGCGCTCTACGCCGAGAACAACGCCTTCCACACCCCCGGCCACATCGAGGTCGCCGACCTGGTCAAGAGCTGGAACGGCAGCGCCTTCCACCAGACCGGCACCCTCTTCAACGGCTATCCGGTGGATCTCGTGGCCGTCTACAACGCCTACAACTCCGGCAGCGAGCGGGATCTCACGGAAGACGTCGGCTGGACGCCTACCCTGCACACAAAGATCGACAGCGCCGAGACGGCCGACCGAGAGGTGGCACGCGGCGCGGGCGCAGGGAGGCTTCCATGAGCACCGTAGACATCGTCCTGGCGGGCGCGCGCGGGCACGGCCGCTGGCACCTGGAGAACATCCGCCGCCTCCAGGACAAGGGGATCGTACGACTGGCGGGGATCTGCGAGCTGACTCCGCTCGCGCCGGACGAGATCCCCGACGGCCTGGGCGCTCCCGAGCAGTCCGCCGACTTCGGCGCGCTCCTCGACTCGACGGGCGCGCGGGTCGCCGTGATCTGCACGCCGATTCCCACCCACACGGACCTGGCGCTCGAAGCCGCCCGCCGTGGCGTGCACCTCCTGCTGGAGAAGCCCCCGGCGCCGTCGTACGCCGAATTCCGCCGGATGGCCGACGGGGTCGCCGCGGCCGGTGTCGCCTGCCAGATCGGCTTCCAGTCGCTGGGCTCGCACGCCGTGCCCGCGATCCGCGAGCTGATCGGCGAGGGCGCGATCGGCGAGCTGGAGGGGGTCGGCGGCGCCGGCGCGTGGGCCCGCGCCGAGGCGTACTACCGCCGTGCGCCCTGGGCCGGCAAGCGCCGTCTGAACGGCGTGGACGTGATCGACGGGGCGCTGACCAACCCGCTCGCGCACGCCGTCGCGACCGCCCTCGCCCTGGCGGACGCGACCCGCGCCGAGGACGTCACCGGCATTGAGACCGAGCTGCTGCGCGCCAACGACATCGAGTCCGACGACACCTCCTGCGTCCGCGTGACCACCGCGAACGGCCGGAAGGTGACCGTGGCCGCGACCCTGTGCGCCGAGGACCCGGACGAGCCGTACGTCGTCGCGCACGGCACCCGGGGCCGGATCACCTACTGGTACAAGCAGGACCGCGTGCTGCTCCAGCGGGCCGGGCACGGCCCCGAGGAGTACGAGTACGGCCGCACCGACCTGCTGGAGAACCTGGTCGACCACCTCACCGACGGCGCCGATCTCCTGGTTGTCCCGGACGTGACCGGTGCCTTCATGAAGGTCGTCGAGGCGATCCGGACGGCCCCCGACCCGGCCCCGCTCCCGCAGGAGAGCTGGTTCCTGCTCGCCGACGAGGAGCGCCGCGTCGTGCGCGGCATCGACGGCCTGGTCGCGGCCGCCGCCGACACCCTCTCCCTCTACTCCGAACTGGGCGCCCCCTGGGCGTCCCCGAGCGCCTCCGGAAACGCCGCTGCGCAGGCCTCCCCGGAGGACCCCCCACAGAACGAGGTGAGCACATGACGACCCCCGACTCCCCGGTCCTGCGCGTCGCGGGCCGCCCGGTCGGCCGCTACGTCACCCGGCCGGAACTCCCCGCCCGGCTCTCCCCCCGCCCCTACCTCCACCCCGTCACCACCCTGGCCGGCACGGCGGTCACCGAACTGAGCCCCGCCGACCACATCCACCACCTCGGCGTCGGTGTCGCCGTTCCCGACGTCGAGGGGCACAACTTCTGGGGCGGCCGCACCTACGTCCGCGACCAGGGCCCCACCGAGCTCGACAACCACGGCGCCCAGCGCCACAGCTCCTTCCAACTCCGCGACCCCGACGGCTTCGTGGAGGAACTGCGCTGGGTCGCCGGCGGCAACGAGCTGCTGCGCGAGCGCCGTACGGTCGCGGCCACCGAACTGACCGTCTTCGCCTGGGCGTTGGACTTCACCTTCTCCCTCACCAACGTCACGCCCGACCCGCTGTCGATCGGCAGCCCGGCCACCAACGGCCGCCCCGGCGCCGCCTACGGCGGCTTCTTCTGGCGGGCCCGCAAGGAGTCGCGGGCGCCCGAGGTCTTCACCGTCGACCGCGAGGGCGAGTCCGCGATCCACGGCACCCGCGCCGACTGGGTCGCCCTCGCGGGCGACGGCTGGACGCTGGTCTTCGCGGGCGCCACCGACCAGACCCGGCAGGACCCGTGGTTCGTGCGCGCCGACGAATACCCGGGCGTCGGCTCCTCGTTGGCCCACGACACCCGGCTACCGATCCCGCCCGGCGAGACCGTCGTCCGGCGGATCGTCACCGTCGTCGCCGACGGGCGCCTGCCCAAGCTCGAAGTCGCGGCGCTGGTACGCAAGGCGGTGAGCCAGTGACGTACACCAACCCGATCCTGAACGCCGACTGGTCCGACCCCGACGTCGTCCGCGTCGGCGACGACTTCTACCTCACCGCCTCCAGTTTCGGCCGGGTCCCGGGCCTTCCCCTGCTGCACTCCCGGGACCTGGTCAACTGGACCCTGATCGGCCACGCCCTCGAACGCCTGGAACCGGCAGGCGAGTTCGCGAAGCCGCGGCACGACTGCGGGGTCTGGGCGCCCTCGCTCCGCTACCACGACGAGCGGTTCTGGATCTTCTGGGGCGACCCCGACCAGGGCATCTTCCAGATCAACGCCCCCGAGATCAGGGGCCCTTGGAGCCGCCCGCACCTGCTGAAGGAGGGCAAGGGCCTCATCGACCCCTGTCCCCTGTGGGACGAGGAGAGCGGTGAGGCGTACCTGGTGCACGCCTGGGCCAAGTCCCGTTCGGGCGTGAAGAACCGCCTCACCGGCCACCGCATGGACCCCGACGGGCTCGAACTCCTCGACGAGGGCAAGCTGATCGTCGACGGCGACCGGATACCCGGCTGGTTCACCCTGGAGGGCCCCAAGCTCTACCGCCACGACGGCTGGTTCTGGATCCTCGCCCCCGCCGGCGGAGTCGAGACCGGCTGGCAAGGCGCCTTCCGCGCACGGGAGTTCTTCGGCCCCTACGAGGAGAAGGTCGTCCTCGAACAGCAGGACACCGACGTCAACGGCCCCCACCAGGGCGGCTGGGTGCGCACCTCGTCCGGGCAGGACTGGTTCCTGCACTTCCAGCAGCGCGGGGCCTACGGCCGGGTCGTGCATCTCCAGCCGATGCGTTGGGACGAGGACGGCTGGCCGGTGGTCGGCGACGAGGGCGCCCCCGTCGTCGTACACGAGAAGCCCGACCTGCCGGCGCAGCAGCCCGCCGCGCCCGCCACCGACGACGACTTCCCCGGCGGACGCTTCGGCCGCCAGTGGAGCTGGACCGCCAACCCGCAGGACGGCTGGGCCACCCAGCACTCCGGGGACGGCCTCCGGCTGACCTGCGTCCGCTCGGCCGACGCGCACGACCTGCGCACCCTGCCGAACGTCCTCACCCAGCGGCTGCCCGGTATGCCATCGGCCGTCGACGTGGAACTGCAATTGCACAGCGAGGAGCCGGGGGCGCGGGCCGGGCTCGCGGTCCTCGGGGACGCGTTCGGCTGGATCGGACTCCAGCGCGAGGGGGACGGGACGGTCCACCTCGTGCACCGGTTCGCCGAGGGCGTCGCCGAACGGGAGCGGGACGCCGACCACCCGCGACCCGCCGTCGACGACAGGGCGCGACTGCGGATCGAGATCGGCCCGGGCGCGCGGTGTCGTTTCTTCTACGACATCGGCGAGGGCCTGCGCCCCTCCGGTCCCGTCTTCGCGGCGACCCCCTGGCGCTGGGTCGGCGCGCTGCTCGGCCTGTTCGCCCTCGCGCCCGTCGGATCCGGCCACGCCGGAGCGGCAACCTTCTCGCACTTCAGGATCGACCCCCTGTAACGCACCGCACCCGTAAGCCTGTTGGGAGCCGCAATGACGCAGCACCTTGATAGCAAGCGCTTGCCGAGACCGGGGTACGGCAGAGTCGTGGCCGCCGTGCTCGGCCTCGTGGCCGCGCTGGGCCTCGGGGCGGCCGGAGAAGGACGGGCTTCCGTGGCACCGGCCTCTGGGGCGGTGGCCGCAATGGCACCGGTATCCGGGGCGGCTGCCGCAGTGGCACCGACCTCCGGGAAGCCGGTCCCGGCCGGCCGCTTCGGCGACAAGCCACACGGCTTCGCCTCCCTCGCCGGCGGTACCACCGGAGGGGCCGGCGGCAAGGTCGTCACCGTCACCGACCAGGCCGCCCTGGCCGAGTACGCGTCGGCCGAGGAGCCGTACGTCATCCGGGTGTCCGGCGCGATCGCCGTCGAGCCCTTCGGCTCGGACATCGTGGTCGGCTCGGACAAGACGATCATCGGCGTCGGCGACACCGGCGAGATCGTCCACGGCGAGCTGCACCTCAACCCCGGTACGCACAACGTGATCATCCGCAACCTGACGATCCGCGACTCGTACGTCGAGGGCGACTGGGACGGCAAGACCACGGACTTCGACGCCATCCAGATGGACACCGTCGACCACGTCTGGATCGACCACAACCGCTTCACGCACATGGGCGACGGGCTGCTCGACATCCGCAAGGACAGCCGCTACATCACCGTCTCCTACAACCAGTTCACGAACCACAACAAGGCGTTCGGGATCGGCTGGACCACCAATGTCCTCACCGAGATGACGATCGACCACAACTGGTTCCACGGCACCAAGCAGCGCAACCCCTCGGCTGACAACCTCGCCTACGCCCACCTCTACAACAACTACCTGTCGTCCCAGGTCGCCGACGGCGACCCGGTGTGGACGTACGGGAACTGGGCGCGCGGCAAGACGAAGATGGTCATCGAGAACAGCTACTACGACGGCGTCCAGCATCCCTACCAGGCCGACGCCGCCGCCGAGTTGGTGCAGCGCGGGTCGATCCTGAGGAACACGACCGGGCGAACGGACGCGTGGGGCACGGCATTCGACCCCCACGAGTTCTACGACTACCGCCTGGACCCGGCCGCCGCCGTGCCCGCGCTGGTGTCGAGGTTCTCGGGCCCGCAGAAGCGGATCGGCGTGACCCTGCACGTCCCCGGCGACTACCCGACCGTGCAGTCCGCCGTGGACGCGGTCCCGGACGGGAACGCCGTACCGCTGACGATCGCGATCGCCCCCGGCACCTACCGTGCCAAGGTCCTCATTCCGGCGAGCAAGCCGAACATCGTGCTCCAGGGGACTGGACATGACCGGTCCGACACCGTCATCGTCTTCGACACGCCTGCCGCGTACGGCGGTTCGACGGGCAGCGCGACGGTCCGCATCGCCGCGAACGACGTCTCCGCCCGCCATCTCACCTTCAGCAACGACTTCGACGAGGCCGCGGTCGAGCTGAACGGCGAGCAGGCGCTGGCGATGAAGACGACCGGCGACCGGATCGTCTTCGAGGACACCGCCTTCCTGGGCAACCAGGACACCCTGATGACCGACAGCCCCAAGCTCGACGTGATCAGCCGGGTCTACATCCGCGACTCGTACATCGAGGGTGATGTCGACTTCATCTACGGCCGGGCGACGACGGTCATCGAGCGGTCGGTGATCAGGGCGCTGAGCCGGGGATCCGACTCCAACAACGGCTACATCACGGCCGCTTCGACCTGGACGGGCAACCCGTACGGCTTCCTCATCACCCGGTCGAAGGTCGTGAGCGACGCACCGGCCGGCACCTTCCATCTGGGACGGCCCTGGCACCCCGGCGGTGAACCAGACGCCGTGGCCCAGGTGTTGATCCGCGACACCGAGCTGCCGGCCGCGGTGAAGTCCTCGCCCTGGACCGACATGAGCGGCTTCTCGTGGCGGGACGCGCGGTTCGCCGAGTACCGCAACGTCGGGCCCGGCGCGACCCCGAGCGCGGACCGGCCGCAGCTGAGCAGCGAGGACGCCCGGGCGTACACGGTCGCCAACTACCTCAAGGGCACGGACGGTTGGGCGCCGTCCGCCCGTCACTGACCCCCACAACTTCATATCCGCTGGAATCAGGAAGAAGAGAGCCGACCAATGAAGATCAGCATCCGCAGAAGCAGGCGCGCCGCCATGGCCGTCGCCCTGGGCTCCGTCCTCGCGCTGACCGCCACCGCCTGCGGTGACGACGGCAGCGGGGCCGGCGGCGACAAGGGCGACGAGGGCAGCGGCAAGGGCAAGATCGTCTTCTGGGACAACAACGGCGGTGTGCGCACCGACATCTGGAAGGAGATCATCGCCGACTTCCAGAAGGCCAACCCCGACATCAAGGTCGAGTACGTCGGCATCGCCTCCACCGAGTACCAGTCCAAGGTCGACACCGCGATCCAGGGCGGCGGCCTGCCGGACGTCGGCGGTGTCGGCGCGGCCATGCTCGCCGGCTTCTCCGCGCAGAACGCGCTGGAGCCGCTGGACGACCGGCTCGCGGGGTCCTCCCTGAACGGCAAGCTCAACGAGAACATGGTCGACTCGCTGAAGGCGGCGGGCGGCGGCGACGGGACCCTGTACTCGATCCCCACCTCCGCCAACAACGGTGTGCTGTACTACCGGACCGACCTGTTCAAGAAGGCCGGTCTCGACGAGCCGACGACGTGGGAGAAGTTCTACGACGCCGCGGCGAAGCTCACCGACGCCAAGAAGAACGAGTTCGGCTACACCATCCGCGGTGGCGCCGGGTCCATCGCCCAGGCGCTGGACGCCGCGTACGGGCAGAGCGGGATCACCTCCTTCTGGGACGGTGACAAGACCACGCTCAACGACCCGAAGAACGTGGCGGCGCTGGAGAAGTACGCGGCGCTGTACAAGAAGGACACTCCGGCGGCCGACCTCAACAACGACTTCACCAAGATGGTCGCGCAGTGGGACTCCGGCACGATCGGGATGCTGAACCACAACCTGGGCTCGTACCAGGACCATGTGAAGGCGCTCGGGGCCGACAAGTTCCGCGGCATCCCGCAGCCGATCGGCACCTCCGGCAAGCGGGTCCAGGTGTCCAACCCCGTCGACGGACTCGGGGTGTTCAAGAGTTCCAAGAACAAGGACGCGGCCTGGAAGTTCATCGAGTTCGCGACCTCGCACGCGGAGAACTCGAAGTTCAACAAGGCGGCGGGGCAGGTGCCGTCGAACAACGAGGCCGCGGGTGACGCGTGGATTCAGCAGGCCGAGCCCACGAAGTTGGCGGCCGCCGCGTTGACCGACGGGTCCACGTCGATTGTTCAGCTGCCGTATTACCTGCCTGACTGGAACACGATCTCCAAGGCCGACAACGAGCCGAACTTCCAGAAGGTGCTGTTGGGGGACATGAGTGCGAAGGAATTCCTCGACACCATGGCCGACCAGCTGAACAAGGCTCAGGCGGAGTGGAAGGAACAGAACGGCTAAGAGGGTGGGGGTTCGCTGTGCGGCCGGCTGCGGGTTCGATGTGGCTGGTCGCGCAGTTCCCCGCGCCCCTAAAAGACAGGAAGGTGCACCGGAAATGTCTCTTACCCGTAGACAGGTCACCGTGGCGGCGGTTGCCGCCGTGCCCGTCGCCTTCAGTGCGGCCGGTACCGCTCAAGCCAAAGAACAGCGCACCCTCTATATCGCCGGTGACTCCACCGCCGCTCAGAAATACTCCGACGCCGCTCCCGAGACCGGGTGGGGTATGGCGTTGCCCTTCTTTCTCCGTAAGGGTCTTGCCGTTGCCAATCATGCGGTGAACGGGCGGAGTTCGAAGAGTTTCGTCGATGAAGGGCGGCTCGACGCGATCCTCTCGGTGATCCGGCCCCGCGATCTCCTTCTCATTCAGTTCGCGCACAACGACGAGAAGAGCGCCGATCCGACGCGCTACACCGAGCCCTGGACGACGTATCAGGACTATCTGCGGCTGTACATCGACGGTGTCCGGGCCAAGGGTGCCCGGCCGGTGCTCGCCACGCCCGTCGAGCGGCGGAAGTTCGACGCGAACGGCAACGCCGTGCCGACCCACAGCGAGTATCCGGCCGCCATGCGCGCCCTCGCCGAAGAGGAAGGCGTCGCCCTGCTCGACATCCAGGCGCTCTCGCTCGCGCTGTGGCAGCAACTCGGGGTCGAGGAGACCAAGAAGTACTTCAACTGGACCGCGACCGAGCAGGACAACACGCACTTCAATCCGCCGGGTGCCATTGCAATAGCGCGCCTGGTCGCCCGTGAACTGCTGCGGCACCGCGTGCTGGCACACCGGGACGTGTGCCGCCTCGACGCCGAGATCCCCGAGTCCTGGATCACCTGGCCGTCGCCGGCCGCCGTCTGACACCCCCTCGTAGTCGAAAGAGAGCCGCACAGTGAACACACAGATTTGGCATGGGCATGTCATGACAAAGGCGCTGGCCGTGGCGGGCTGCACCGCCCTCGTCCTCGCCGTCACCGGCACCACCGCCCAGGCCAAGGCCCACGACCTCGCCCGGGACACCCTCGCCGCGAACGACGGCTGGGCCTCCGACGGCACCGGCACCACCGGTGGTGCGGCCGCCGACGCCGAGCACGTCTACACCGTCACCGACTGGGCCGGGTTCAAGGCCGCGCTCGCCGCCGGTGGCAGCGCGCCGAAGATCATCAAGGTGAAGGGCACCATCGACGCCGTGTCGGAAGGCTGCGACTCGCTCGCCGCGCCCGGCTACGACTTCGACGCCTACCTGGCGAAGTACTCGCCGGAGACCTGGGGCCTGGACACCGATCTGAGCGCCGAGCCCGACGACAGCCCGGAGGGGCTGCGGCGCGCCTCCGCCGCCAACCAGGACCAGACGATCAAGGCGAACATCCCCGCCAACACCACGATCATCGGCATCGGCCGCGATGCCGGGTTCAAGGGCGCCAGCTTCCAGATCAAGGCCGTCGACAACGTCATCGTCCGCAATCTCACCTTCGAGAGCCCCATCGACTGCTTCCCGCAGTGGGACCCGACCGACGGCTCCACCGGCAACTGGAACAGCGAGTACGACACCGCGGTCGTGTACGGCTCCACCCATGTCTGGCTGGACCACAACACCTTCACCGACGGCAGCCACCCGGACAGTGCCGCCCCGACCTACTTCGGGATGCTCTACCAGCAGCACGACGGAGAGCTGGACATCGTCCGGGGCGCGAACTACGTCACCGCCTCCTGGAACGTCTTCACCGAGCACGACAAGACGATCCTCATCGGCAACAGCGACAGCGAGTCCACGGCGGCGGGGGACCGGGGCAAGCTCAAGGTCACCTTCCACCACAACCTGTTCTCGAACCTGGTCGAGCGCGCGCCGCGCGTCCGCTTCGGACAGGTCGACTCCTACAACAACCACTTCGTGGCGAACGCCGACTACGCCTACAGCTTCGGCATCGGCAAGGAGTCCCAACTCGTCGCCGAGCACAACGCGTTCACGCTGCCGGAGGGGGTCGCCGTGGGCAAGGTGCTCAAGCGGTGGAACGTCTCGCCGCTCACCGCCGCCGACAACTACGTCAACGGCACGCTCACCGACCTGATCGCCGTCCACAACGCTCAGATCCCCGCCGAGACCCTGGAGTCCGGCGCGGGCTGGACGCCCACCCTGCGCACGAAGGTCGACCCCACGAAGAAGGTCCCGGGGATCGTCGACCGCGGTGCGGGCGCCGGGCGCATCTGCTGACACCGGCACCGTCGACCGGCCGGGTCTGCCGACAGACACCGGCCCCCTGACCGGCCGGGGCGGAATCCAGCGGCCGCCCCGGCCACCCACCTCAACCCCCCACGCGAGGCACCCCACCCCCAGAGCCGCGTTCCCAAGGAGCACCCGCATGTCCTCGCACCACCGCCAACTCCCCCTGTCCAGAAGGGGATTCCTGTTCGCCACCGCCGGAACGGGAGCCGCGCTCGCCCTCGCCACGGGCCCCGCGCGCGCCGCAGGCAACCGGCGTCCCTTCTGCCGCTTCGGCTCCCCGGCCGCCCGTCTCACCCCCCAGACCCTGTACGTCGACCCCGAGGGCCGCGGCGACCACACCACCGTCAAGGACGCCGTCACCGCGGCGGTCGGCAGCGGCTGGACGCTGGTCCTCGCCCCTGGCACCTACCGGGAGACCGTCGCCGTCGACGTCACCCGCACCGAGGCCACCTGGATCGGCGCCTCCGAGGACCCCCGGGACGTCGTGATCGTCTACGACAACGCGGCCGGCACTCCCAAGCCCGGCGGCGGCACCTACGGCACCACCGGCTCGGCCACCACGACCGTGCAGGCCGCCGGCTTCACCGCCCGCTGGATCACCTTCGCCAACGACTGGCTGCGCGCCGACCACCCGGACGTCACCGGCACCCAGGCCGTCGCCATCAAGGTGCAGGGCGACCGCTCCGCCTTCCACCACTGCCGCTTCCTCGGCCACCAGGACACCCTGTACGCCGACTCGATCGCCCTCACCGCCTTCGCCCGCCAGTACTTCGCGCACTGCTACGTCGAGGGCGACGTCGACTTCGTCTTCGGGCGGTCCACCGCCGTCTACGAGCACTGCCACTTCCGGACGTTGAACCGCACCGACCTGGCGGCGGCGCCGTACGGCTTCGTCTTCGCGCCCTCGACGGCGGGGGCCAACCCGCTCGGCTACCTGGTGACGCACGGTCGGGTAACCAGTGAAGCCCCCGACGCCTCCTACAAGTTGGCCCGCCCGTGGGTGCCCAGCTCCGACACCACCGCCAGGCCGAGTCTGACGGTCCGCGACACCTGGCTCGGTCCCGGCATCGACGCGGTTGCGCCCTACACCAACATGTCGGACGCCTTCCCCTGGCAGAACCAGCGGTTCGCCGAGTACCGCAACACCGGACCCGGCGCCCGGATCACCGTGCCCGAGAACCGGCCCCAACTCACCCGCGTACAGGCGAAGTCGGCGACACGGGAGAGCTACCTCGGGGACTGGGAGCCGTGGAAGGGGGTGTGCTGAGATGCTGCGCCGACGCACCCTGCTGACCGGGATGACGGCGGGTCTGGCGGGCATGGCGAGCACACCCGCGTGGGCACACGACCGTCGCGTCCTGCACGTCCACCCCGGCGACTCCGTCCAGGCGGCCGTCGACGCGGTGACCGGGCCCGGCCGGACGATCGTCGTGCACCCGGGGACGTACCGCGAGGTCGTCAACATCCCTGCCGGCGCAGCCGAGTTGACCGTACGCGGCGCTGTCCGCGACCCCCGTGCCGCCGTCATCGTCTACGACAACGCCAACGGCACGAAGAAGCCCGACGGCACGACGTACGGCACCGCGGGCTCCGCCACCTTCACCTCCGCCGCCCCCGGCCTGACCGTCCGCGACCTCACCCTCGCCAACGACTGGCTGCGCGCCGACCACCCGGAGATCACCGGCACCCAGGCGGTCGCGGCCTACACCTACGGCGACCGCACGCACTTCGAGAACGTGCGTCTGCTGGCCCACCAGGACACCCTGTTCGTCGAGACGACCGCGCTGGACGTCTTCGACCGGCAGTACTTCCACCGCTGCTACATCGAGGGGGACGTCGACTTCGTCTTCGGCCGGGCCACCGCCGTCTTCGAGGAGTGCCACTTCCACACGCTCCAGCGGGATGTGACCTTCACCCCCAAGGGCATGGTCTTCGCACCCTCCACCGCCCGCGCCAACCCGCACGGCATCCTCGCCGTCCGCTCCCGGATCACCTCCGGCGCCGAGGACGGGGCGTACAAGCTGGCCCGGCCCTGGGTCCCGTCGTACGAGACGACCGCCTGGCCGTCGCTGGTGGTGCGGGACTCCTGGATCGGCCCGGGGATCGACCCGGTGACGCCCTACACCAACATGCGCGAGCAGTACCCCTGGCAGACCATGCGCTTTCGGGAGTACGGCAACTCCGGTCCCGGTGCGGTGATTTCCGTCCCGGAGAACCGGCCCCAACTCACCGCCGGGGAAGCCGCGTTGCACACCAAGCGCACCTATCTCGGCGACTGGTGCCCCCGTGCGTAGGGCGGCCGTACGGAGTGCCGCCGTCCTCCTCGCCGGCGCGTGTCTGCTCGGGTCCGCGCCGCAGGCCTCCGCCGGCGAGCGCGGTCCCGTCGGCTGGGCCTCCCTGGGCTCCGGCACCACCGGCGGAGCGGGCGGCACCACCTGGACCGTGCACAACCGCGCCGAACTCAGGACAGCCCTCGACAACGCGGGCGACCCCACCGCGCCCAAGGTCATCCGGGTCGTCGGGAACGTCAACGGCCAGGAAACGGACGACGGTTCACTGCTCGGCGAGCAGGACTACGCACCCGGCTACGACCTGGCCAAGTACATGTCCTGCTTCGGCGAGGACGGTACGACCTGGTCCGACACCCGCTACGACTACTGCAAGCAGCAGCGCCGGCTGCGCCAGACCGGCTCCAACAAGGAGAAGGCGCAGATCCAGTTGACGGTCCCGAGCAACACCACGCTCGTCGGACTCGGCGACCACGCCCGGCTGCTGGGTGTCTTCCTCACGGTCAACACCGGCACGAACATCATCGTGCGCAACCTCGAACTCGAAGCGCCCGTCGACCACTTCACCAGCTGGTCGCCCGGCGACGGGACACAGGGCAGCTGGAACGCCCGCTTCGACGCGATGACCGTCATCACCGGCAGGAACATCTGGGTCGACCACTGCACCTTCACCGACGGCCGCTTCCCGGACCGCGAGGCACCCGTCGGCTTCCACGGCGAGCACGTCCAACGGCACGACGGGCTGCTGGACATCGAGGACGGCTCGGACTCCATCACCGTCTCGGACAGCCGGTTCACCGACCACGACAAGGCGATCCTCATCGGGTCCGGCGACGGGCGCGGCGACCGGGACCGGGGCCGGCTCAAGGTGACGTTCGCCCGCAACCTCTTCACCGACATCGTGCAGCGCGGCCCCCGCGTCCGCTTCGGCCAGGTGCACGTGGTCAACAACGTGTACATCGCCCGGGGGCGAACTCCCCTCTACGCCTTGGGCGTCGGGGTCGAGTCGGCCCTCTGGTCCGAGCGCAACGTCTTCCGGTACGACGCGAGCCTCGCCGTCTACGGAGGCGAGCACTTCCACGACACCGGCTCCTGGATCGACGGCCGCCCCGCGCACCTGAACGCGGTGGCCGCCGGACTGGGGCTCACCGACGACGTGGGCTGGGACCCGGCCGACGTCTACGCCTACCGGCCGCTCACCTCCGCCAGGGCGGTCGAGCGCCATGTCCTGACCCACGCCGGCACCGGGAGGCAGTATGGGCGGCCATGACGCCTTCGGGCGACGGGCGTTCGTGGTGGGTGCCTCAGCGGCGATGCTGACCGGGGGAGCGGTGAGCCCCGCACAAGCGGGGGTCGTGGACGGCCCGCTGCCCGACTTCCACCCGGCGCTCAAGGCCGAGCTGAACTTCCCCCTGGCCTGGGGGACCTCACCGGTCCGGGACTTCGGGCACTGGCGGCGCAAGGCCCGGGCCGTGGTCGAGGAGCACCTGCTCGTCCCGAGCCAGGACGGAACACCGTACGAACCGGCATTCACTCAACATTCCCAAGGTGACGGCTACACGAGGGAGTTGGTCACCCTCTCCCTCACCGGCTACGAGCGCGTCCGCGCCGCCCTCCTCACCCCGGACGGCCCCGGCCCCTTCCCCGCCGTGCTCCTTCTCCACGACCACGGCGCCAAGTTCGACATCGGCAAGGAGAAACTGGTCCGTCCCTGGTACGACGACACCCGGCTGGCCTCCGCGCAGGCCTGGGCGGACAAGTACTTCAGCGGCCGGTTCGTCGGCGACGAACTCGCCCGGCGCGGCTATGTCGTGCTGTGCGCGGACGCGCTCGGCTGGGGCGACCGCGGGCCCCTCGCCTACGACCAACAGCAGGCCCTGGCAAGCAACTTCTACAACCTCGGCTCCTCGCTCGCCGGACTCATGGCCCGCGAGGACGTCCGTGCCGCCGGGTTCCTGGCCGGTCTCGACCGGGTGGACCCCCGTCGCACAGTCGCCCTCGGCTTCTCCATGGGCGCCTACCGCGCCTGGCAGACCGCCGCGTTGACCGACGCCGTCCGCGCCACGGCCGCCGTCTGCTGGATGACCGGCCTCACACAGATGATGGTGCCCGGCAACAACACCCTGCGCGGCCAGTCCAGTTACTACATGCTCCACCCGGGGCTGCCCCGGTTTCTCGACTTCCCCGACGTGGCGAGCATCGCCGCACCCAGGCCGATGCTCTTCTTCGGCGGCGGGCTCGACCCGCTGTTCCCCGCCGACGGGGTCCAGGCCGCGTACGACAGGCTGCGCGCCGTCTGGCGCTCCCGCCACGCCGAGGAGCGGTTGCACCTGAAGACCTGGCCCGACCTCGGCCATGTCTTCGTCGACCGCATGCAGGACGAGGTCTTCAGCTGGTTCGACACCGTCCTCTGATCCCCCTCCCCGAAAAGCACGACGAAAGGACCCGCACCCATGTCTCGTCGTACCGCTCTCATCGCCACCGCCGCCCTGGCCCTCGGCTCCGGCCTCGCCGTCCTCCCCACCCAGGCGCAGGCCGCCACCGTGGTCGTCAGCAACTCGACCGACCTGTCCAACGCCATCAAGAACGCCACCGCCGGCACCGTCATCCAGGTCCGCGGCGGCACCTACTACCCGACGGCCCCCCTCCAGTCCACGGCCAACGGCACCTCCTCCGCGCCGGTCACGCTCACCGCGTACGGCTCGGAGACGGTGAAGATCGACGGCTCGTCCCTCCCCGACGGCGACTGGATCTTCAAGCTGACCGCCGACTACTGGAACGTCTCCAACATGACATTCCAGAACTCCCCGGACAGCGCGGTGGTATGCCAGTCCTGCACCGGGACGGTGTGGAACAACATCAAGACCATCAACGGCGGCGACTCCGGCTTCACGCTCACCGGCGACGGCACGGTCAACAACACCGTGAAGAACATCGACAGTTACGGCAACTACGACGCCGCCAACCACGGCGAGAACGCCGACGGGATCGCCGTGAAGTTCGGCTCCTGCACCGGCAACCTCATCACCGGCGCCCGCCTGTACAACAACAGTGACGACGGCATCGACTTCTGGTCCTTCTCCTCGCCCGTCACCATCGAGCACACCTGGTCCATGGGCAACGGAGTCAACCGCTGGTCCGACGCCGCCTTCGCGGGCGACGGCAACGGCTACAAGCTGGGCGGTGACGGCGAGGTCGTCGCGCATGTCGTCAACAACTCCGCCGCCTGGGGCAACGCCGGCAACGGCTTCACCGAGAACTCCAACACCGGCGCGATCGTCATCAACCGCACCACCGCCTACGCCAACAGCAAGTGGGGCTACTACTTCGCCACCAGCTCCGCCAAGCTCGGCAAGAACCTCGCCGTCAGCAACGGCAGCGGCTCGGTGAACAAGGGCTCCTCGGTCACCTCGTCCGGCAACAACTGGGACAGCGGGATCAGCACCCCCGCCTTCAAGTCGACGGACGCCTCCACGACGTACAACGCCCGCTCCTCCAGCGGCACCCTGCCCGCGACCACCTTCCTGACCACGGGCAGCACCACCATCGGCGCGACCATGAACTGACCCGACCACGGCCTGACCACCCGCATGCCGGGGCGCTTGACCCGTTTTTTACCGGGCGGGTCTCGCGCCCGACATGGTGACGCGCGTAGAACCTCTGTCATGCATAAGACATTGCGTATCGCCGCCGTCGCCTCGGCGTGTGCCGTCGCCGCCGGCGCCCTCTACGGCGCCGGTGCGGCCACCGCCGGCCAGTCCACGGCGAACTCCACGCACGAGCCCTACAACATCGGGCTCCTGGTCAAGGACATCGACACCTACTACGGCACCGCCGCCGACGCGAACGGTGTCTACCAGGCGTCGCCCACCAGCCCGTACGCCAAGGACCTCGCGGCGCTCGACAAGTCCGCCCGCAAGTACATCGACCAGGCCGCCCGCAAGGCGCACCACCGGGGCGAGAAGCCCGCCGTCGTCTTCGACATCGACGACACACTGCTGCTCAGCCTCGACTACGAGAAGCGCTACAACTACACGTACAACTCGGCCACTTGGGCCGACTACGTCAACAGGGCCGACCGCCCGGCCGTCTTCGGCAGCCCCGAGCTGGTGCAGTACGCCGAGTCCAAGGGTGTCGAGGTCTTCTACAACTCGGGCCTGAGCGAGGCGCAGCGCACCGCCGCGGTCGAGAACCTGAAGAAGATCGGCGCCGATGTGAACCTCGACGCCGACCACATGTTCCTCAAGGACAAGGCCAACCCGCCGTCCTACCTGGACGACTGCGCCACGCCCGGCACCTGGAACTGCACCACCGTGCAGTACAAGTCCGGCACCCGCGAGCACATCGAGAAGGACCTCGGGTACGAGATCGTCGCCAACTTCGGCGACCAGTACTCGGACCTCGACGGGGGCTACGCCGACAGGACGTTCAAGCTGCCGAACCCGACGTACTTCGTCAGCTGACCCCGCCGACGGGGTCGATCGACTCCAGGGTGGGCACGACCGGCTGAAGGGTACCGTCTGCGGCGAACCACAGCCGGTCGACCGTCGCCTCGCGGTGCACGCCGTCGCCGCCCGGCCTCCCCGGCCCGTTCAGGGCGAACCGGTGGTACACGATGAACCAGTCGTCGGTGCCGGGGGAGTTGACCACGGAGTGGTGGCCGGTGGCGAGGATGCCGTACTCCGGTCGCTTCGACAGGATCGTCCCGCGCTCGGTCCACGGGCCGAACGGGGACGGTCCCGTCGCGTAGTTCACGTGGTAGTCCTCGCTGCGGGTGTCGTCCTCGGACCACATGAAGTAGTACGTGCCCCGCCGCTTGACCACGAAGGAGCCCTCGCGGAAGTCCGCCGGGGTGATGTCCCGCACCAGAGACGGATCGAACGACACCATGTCGTCGTTCAACGGCACCACGTACGCCCGCATGTTGCCCCAGTAGAGGTACGACGTCCCGTCGTCGTCCGTGAAGACGGCGGGGTCGATCATCTGCCCCTCCCAGGTGCCGTCCTTGGGCACCAGCGGCTTGCCCAGCGCGTCCCGGAACGGACCGGCGGGGGAGTCGGCCACCGCCACCCCGATCTGCTGCTCGGCGCAGAAGTAGAAGTAGTACCTGCCGTCCCGTTCGGCGGCCGTCGGTGCCCAGGCGTACTTGGAGGCCCAGCTCACGTCCTCCAGATCCAGGATGACCCCGTGGTCGGTCCAACTGACCAGGTCCGGCGAGGAGTACGCCTTGAAGCGCGTCCCGCCCCAGCCCGGGAAGCCGTCCGTGGTCGGGTAGATCCAGTACCGGCCGTCGAGATGGTGCACGTCCGGGTCGGCGTGCAGCCCGGGCAGGACGGGGCTGCGGGTGGGCACCGCCTCCACCGTCCAGATCCGCTCGGTACCGTCCGCCGCCGTGACCGTGTAGGTCTGCGGAGTGCGGAAGTCGAGGGCCGTACCGGATGCCGGAGACACACCAGCTCCCGCGCCCAGAGCCAACTCCGGTGCCAGACACGCCAGATCGACCCCCGGCTCCATCGGCACCACCACCTTCGCCGCGCCGTCCGTGACGACGGCGTACCCCTTCTGCCCCGCCACCGTCACGTCCACCACGGACGCGGGCGTCACCGGATACGCGGCGAGCAGCCGGTCGTACTCCTCCCGCGTCACCGGAAGCACACTGCCGTGCCGGGGGTTCGTCGGCAGCCGGTAGTCCGAACACGGCGTCCAGCGGCCCGAGTCGAGGTCGGTCGCCTCGAAGGGGACGTAGCCGCGGTCGCCGTACTCGTCGATGAACAGGTACCACTTCTCACCGGAGTTGGCCCGGAGGACGATCGGCCCCTCGCCCCGGCTCAGCACTCCGGCGCCGATGCTGTCCGCGACCGGTGTGTACGAAGTGCCGGTGAGCGTCGGCGACTTCTCGGCGGTGATGAACTTCGACCCCGGCGAGCTGGACGCCGGGTCCCGCTCGTCCTTGGTGTAGCGGTAGTAGGTGCCGTCGTGCTCCAGCACCGTCGAGTCGATGACGGAGTGCCCGGGGTCGTGCCAGACCTCCGGGGTGCTGAAGACGCGGAAGTCCTTCGTCGTCGCGTACAGCATGGTGTTGTATGTCGATCCGCGCAGCCTCGACGCCCAGTAGACGACGTACGCGCCCAGCTCGGGGTCGTAACAGGCCTCCGGCGCCCAGGCGTTGCCCGCGCCCTCGGGGGCGACCTCCACCAGCCGCTGGTCCGTCCAGTGCACCAGGTCGGTCGACTCCCAGACCACGATCGACCTGCTGCCGTTGCGCTGCACCTCGTCCCAGCTGCCGCTGCTCTCCTCGTACATGCGCAGGTCGGTGGCGAGCAGGAAGAACCGGTCGCCCTCGGGGGAGCGGACCAGGAACGGGTCGCGCAGCCCCTTCTCGCCGATCGCGGAGGTGACGACGGGCGCACCGCCGTTCAGCTCGCGCCAGTGCAGGGGGTCGTCGCCGCGGCTGAGGGAGTAGCGGATCTGTTCGCCGTCGGCGGTGTCGTCGCCCGAGAAGTGGACGAAGAGATAGCCGGCGTACTGGGGCTGGTTCATGTCTCGGAAGTGTTGTCAGTGCGAAACAGCACGTCAATCGGGACGGGAGGGGTGACGGGCGGCGAAAGTTTCGATCGATCTCGGGGTGCCGCGGCAACCTTTTCCGGCCACGGCGACCACCACACGGCGTCCCCGCTCCCCGAGGAGCTCCCCAAGGAAAGGAACGCCCCCGTGCGTCACAGCACCGGACGCCACCGCCGGGCCCGCACGCTCTCCGTCGCCGCGGCGATCGCCGTCGCGGCCGGCGCCTCAGGTGTGTACCTCGGCCTGTCCGACGGCGGCGCCCAGGCCGCGTCGAGCACGGTCATCGTCTCCACCACCGCGCAGCTGGAGACCGCTGTGAAGAACGCGGTCGCCGGCACCACCATCCAGGTGCGCGGCGGCACGTACACCCCCGCTGCCACCCTCAAGTCCACGGCGAACGGCACGAGTTCGGCACGGATCACGCTCCAGGCGTACGGCAGCGAGAAGGTGAGGATCGACGGGTCGAAGCTGCCCGCCGGGTCCTGGCTCGCCGGGATCTACGGCGACTACTGGACCGTCCAGAACCTCACCTTCCAGAACTCCCCGGCCCAGGGCTTCGTCGCCACCTCCTCCGTCGGCGGGGTCTTCAAGAACCTCGTCACCGCGGACAACGGCGACTCCGGGTTCACCCTGCGCGGCGACGGGACCACCGGCAACCTCGTGCAGAACCTGGACAGTCACGGCAACTACGACCCCGCGGGGCACGGCCAGAACGCCGACGGGATCGCGATCAAGTTCGGCTCCGGGACCGGCAACAGGATCACCGGCGCGCGTCTCTACAACAACTCCGACGACGGCCTCGACCTGTGGCAGTTCTCCTCGCCGGTCACCATCGAGCACTCCTGGGCCTTCGGCAACGGCAAGAACCGGTGGAACGACTCGGCCTTCGAGGGGAACGGCAATGGATTCAAGCTGGGCGGCGGTGGCGTCGCCGTCGCGCATGTCGTCAACAACAATGCGGCCTGGGACAACACCCAGAACGGCTTCACCGAGAACTCCAACACCGGGGCGATCGTCCTGAACCGCAACACGGCCTACTCCAACGCACAGGCCGGGTTCTACTTCGCCACGGGCAAGGCCCGGCTTGCCCGGAACCTCGCGGTGGGCGACAAGGGCGGGCTGTCCAAGCTCGGCGGCAAGACGGTCTCCGCCGCGAACAACTGGGACAGCGGGGTCTCCGCGCCCGCCTTCAAGTCCACGGATGCGACGACGGCGTACGGCGCGCGCAAGGCGGACGGATCGCTCCCGGCCACCACGTTCCTGACGACGGGCTCGACCACGATCGGCTCGACCATGAACTGAGGCCCGCCCCAAGGGAACGCCCCGCCTGCCGTCGCAGGCGGGGCGTTCCTCGTGCCGACCGAGGGGGGCTCTGGTCGGCGACTGCCGGCCGAGGGGGGCTCAGGCCAGCAGGTCCAGGCAGTCGAACGAGGTGCCCGCGCTGAGGTAGGCACTGCCGCCCGATCCGCTCACGATGTTGATCTTCAGCACGTTGTACTGGGTGGGATCCGTCTTCCAGGCACTACTAGGGACGTTGAAAACGAACGTGTGGTTGTTTCCGCGGTACGAACCCGTGGTGAGGGAGCGTGTGTCGGGCTGGGTGGGAGCCGTGGGGATGGCCGAAACCCAGTCATTGATGCTTACCCGCGGCCGGCCGTTGGCGAACGCGTCCGTCACCCCGACCCGCAGCGTGTGCGCGGCCGCCGCCTGGGCCTTGGTCAGCCGGAAGTAGACCAGGATCCCGTCGTTGACGTCCTTCCAGACGTACGCCGGGAACGCGGCCGCCTCGCCGCCGCTGCCGATCGTGACGTTGCCGGTCCACTTGGCCGCCCGGCCGTCGGACGGATGCGCGTACGTCATGAGCCCCGCGTTCTTGAACTCGCCGGGCGTCCCGTCCCAGTCGCCGAGCCGCCAGAGCGCGGACGCGGCGGAGGGGTCGCCGCTCAGGGAGAGGGTGTGCAGGGACGTCGTACCGCCTGCCGTGACCTTCACCGACTCGGTGTGCACGGGCAGTTCGTTCTTGTGGACGGTCAGGGTGTACGTCCCCGGCAGCATCCCCTTGCAGGAGAAGGCGCCGGTGCCGGCCGCCGCCTTGGCCCAGTACTGGGCGTCCTTGTTGGCGAAGGTCACCGTGTACGCGTACTTGGCGTCCATGCCCTTGAGGCCGACGCCCGCCACCTTGCCGCGGCCCGCCGCGCCGACCCAGCCGGTGATGCCGAGGCCGTCCACCCAGGACGTGTCCAGCCTGTCGTGGGCCAGGGAGGGCGCCGGCGCCCCGCCGTCCGTGAAGGAGAGGACGTACGGGCCCTGCAAGCCGAAACGTTTCGCCTCTGTCTGGGCCTCGTTGTAGTGCAGGATCTCGTAGAGCCCGGCCCCGCCCTCGTTGGAGTGCCGCAGCAGCGAGCGGTAGAACGGGCCGCCGGACGCCTTCTCGTGGTTGGAGCGCACCAGCCAGAGCCCGACCGAACCGGTGGTGAAGCCGATGTGGTCGTAGTCGATGGTCCGCTTGCCCGAGTAGTGCTTGGAGTGGGTCGTGCCGTCGGGGCTGCGCCAGACGTCACCCGCCTCGATGATCTTGTCCCGGGTCGAGTCCCAGGCGTCCGAGCCGGTGTTCGGGAACATACCGGGCTTGAGGCGGACGATGTAGCGGGTCGCGGTGAAGGACGCGTCGGCCTTGTCCGTCCACAGGTACACGTTGTTCTGGCCGCCCCGGGCCGCGTACCACTGGGTGATCGCCCCGTGCACGACCTTGATCAGGATCGTCGAACCGCTCTGCTTGATCGTGACCGTGGAGGCACCGAGCCCCGACTCGACGTGCGAGTGCTTGCCGCCGTAGCCCTCGTACTCCTTGCCCTTGTAGACCAGGGACGTGAGGTCGCCGGTCGACTTGGAGACCTTGAAGACCAGGGACGAGCCGGTGTCGACGACGTAGTTCCTCCCGTCGTCCCGGTAGCCGAAGGTCGCGGCGGAGGCGGTCGCGAGGAGGCCGGTGCCGCCCGCGACGGCGGCACCGGTGGCGGCCACGCCGAGCGCGGAGGCGCCGAGCACCCGGCGGCGGGAGAGGTGTCTCTTGTGCGTGCTCAAGGGGGAGTGCTCCTGGTCAGGGGGACCTTGCGCCTTCTAGATGCCGCCGACGGCGAAAGCGTTGCCGCCTTGACCAGATTTTTTCCGCGGCGCTTCTACGAGTCGCCCTCGTCGGACCCCTGGGCCGCGAAGTCGCCGCTCACGGACCGCTGGGTGCCGTCGGCCGTCGCGGTCATCGTGTAGCGGTCGTCCTTGGCGTCCCGGCCGCCGCGCTCGTGGTCGTACTGCCCCGCGAACACCCACTCGCCGGCGGCCACCGTACGGCCCTCCTTGAGCACCCAGGTGTAGACGAGGAAGCCGTCCTTCTCGCCGATGGTCTGCGTGAAGTCGTCCTCCGGCAGCGAGCGCCAGGCCCCGGCCGAGGTGACCCCGCCGGTCTGCGCGACCCGCAGCTGCACGGTGAGCGCGGTGAGCGGCTTCGAGGTCTTGAGGGTCAGGTTGCTCTGCGCCCAGAAGTCGTTGCTGTGCGGATCCACCGAGCCGTCCGACCACAGCGGACCGTCCTCGGCGCCGCCCGCCGACGGCAGCACCGTCACGGACGCGGAGGGGCTGGACTGCGGGGCGGCGGGCGCCGAGGTGCGCGGCGCGGCGGACTTCTTGCCGCCACCGCCCGAACTCGGCGTCGGGTCGGGGGACTTCGGCGGACGGCTCGTCGCGTCCGGGGAGTCGATGGGTGTCGGCGAGACCGCGACCGTCTGCTCGGCGGGGGTGTCGCCCTTCACGGCGGAGGCCACCGCGTAGCCGCCGAGCCCCAGCATGCAGGCGACCGCGGCCGTGGCGCTCACCACCCGCACCCAGCCGTAGACCGGCGGACGGGTCGCCCGGTGGTCGTTGCGGGACCGCCCGGTCGGGTCCGCCATGCCGCGCTCGATCCGGGCCAGGATCTGCTCGCGGTTCGGCTCGTGCGCCTCGGCCGCCTGGTGCAGCCGGGCGCGCAGCTCGTCGTGCACGTCCCGCTGCATGGTCATCGGTCCCTTCCCCTGGCGTGACCGGTGCGCGCCATCGCCGCGTGCACCCTGACCGGAGCGTTCTGAGTGCCGAGCAGTTTCTGGAGCTCGGCCATGCCCTTGGAGGTCTGGCTCTTAACCGTACCGACCGACACCCCGAGGGCCAGCGCGGTGTCCTTCTCCGAGAGGTCGAAGGCGTGCCGCAGCACGACACAGGCCCGCTTGCGGAACGGCAGTCTGCGCAGCGCCTCCTGGACGTCGACCACGCCCGCCACGTCCGGGTTCTCGACCTTCTCCTCGCGCTGCGACCAGAACAGGGCGACGCGACGGCGCTCGCGGACCGCGCTGCGGATCCGGGTGCGGGCCAGGTTGGCGACCACCCCGCGCGCGTACGCCGCCGGGTGGTCGGCCGCGCGCACCCGGTCCCAGCGGTGCCACAGCGCGAGCAGCGCGTCCGCCGCCAGGTCGTCGGCGGCGTCCGGCTCACCGGTCAACAGATGGGCGAGCCGGGACAGTTCGGCGTAGTGGCGCTCGAAGAAGGCGTGGAACTCCACGGAGGCGGCGTCGTCGACGACTGTGCCCACGGCTACCTCTCCTCGCGGTGCGTGTCATGTGAATGACATGTGATCGTTCCGGGTGTGCCGGGATGAGATCCGGAAGCGTAGCAGCGATCGCGTACCAGTCTCGTACGGGTCTTCGAGTCTGATTCCGTAACACGGGGAAAACCTGAAACGCGTTCAACACGGGAACAATCCAGCCAGCATCCGCACACCGATCATTCAGGCAACGAGGAGCAGCAGCCATGTCCGTCGACCAGTACTTCAGAATCTCCGAGCGGGGGTCCACCTTCGCCCGGGAGATACGCGGCGGGTTCGCCACGTTCTTCACGATGGCGTACATCCTTGTCCTGAATCCGATCATCCTCGGCAGCGCGAAGGACAAGTTCGGGCACCAGTTGGATGCGGTGCAGCTGACCACCGCGACGGCTCTGGTGGCCTGTGTGATGACGGTCATCATGGGCGTCGGCGGCAATCTGCCGCTGGCGCTCGCGGCCGGCCTCGGCCTCAACGCCGTGGTCGCCTTCCAGATCGCCCCGCTGATGAGCTGGGACGACGCGATGGGCCTGGTGGTCCTCGAGGGCCTGCTGATCTGCGTCCTGGTGGTGACCGGGCTGCGGGAGGCCGTCATGCATGCGATCCCGCAGCCGCTGAAGCAGGCGATCAGCGTCGGTATCGGCCTGTTCATCGCCTTCATCGGCTTCGTCGACGCGGGCTTCGTGAGCCGGATCCCGGACGCCGCGAACACCACCGTGCCGGTCCAGCTCGGCGGCACCGGCGCGCTCACCGGGTGGCCGATCCTGGTGTTCTGTCTCGGCGTGCTGCTGACCATCGGGCTGCTCGCCCGCAAGGTCAAGGGCGCGATCCTGATCAGCATCGTGACCATGACGGTCCTCGCGATGATCATCAACTCCGTCGCCGACGTGAAGGCGTGGGGGCTCACGACCCCGGCCTGGCCCGACAAGATCGTCGACACCCCGGACTTCGGACTGCTCGGTCACTTCAGCCTGTTCGGGGCCTTCGGCGCGCCGGGTGTCGGGGTGATCACCGTCGTGCTGCTGGTCTTCACGCTGATCCTGTCCGACTTCTTCGACACCATGGGCACGGTCGTCGGCATCAGCGCGGAGGCGGGGCTGCTGGACGAGGAGGGCAAGGTCCCCAACCTCGGGCGCGTGCTGCTGATCGACGGGGCGGCGGCGGTCGCCGGCGGCGCGGCTTCGGCCTCGTCCGCCACGTCGTACATCGAGTCGGCGGCCGGTGTCGGCGAGGGCTCGCGCACCGGGTTCTCCAACCTGATCACCGGCGGCATGTTCGGTCTCGCGCTGTTCCTGACCCCGCTGCTCACCATCGTGCCGCTGCAGGCCGCCGCCCCGGCCCTGGTCGCCGTCGGGTTCCTGATGATGACGCAGGTCAAGCACATCGACTGGGACAAGTACGACATCGCGATCCCGGCGTTCCTGACCATCGCGGTGATGCCGTTCACCTACTCGATCACCAACGGCATCGGCGCGGGCTTCCTCGCCTACGTCGTCATCAAGGTGGTGCTCGGCAAGGCGAAGGAGATCCACTGGCTGCTGTGGGCGACCTCGGCGCTGTTCCTGGTGTACTTCGCGATCGACCCGATCGAGCAGGTCCTCGGCGCCAAGTAGGCGGGAGGAACGCTCACTTGAGGGCCGCCTCCATCATGGCCTTGGCCACGGGGGCGGCCAGCCCGCCGCCGCTCACCTCCGAGCGGGCCGCGTTCGACTGCTCGACCAGGACCGCCACGGCTATCTGCTTGCCGTCGGCCTTTCCGTAGGACGTGAACCAGGCGTACGGGACCTGGCTGTTGTTCTCGCCGTGCTGGGCCGTGCCCGTCTTGCCGCCCACCGTGACGCCGTCGATCAGGGCGTTGGTGCCGGTGCCCTTCTCCACCACCGTCTGCATCGCGGACTGGAGCTGCTCGGCGGTGCCGGAGCTGAGGATCTGCGTGGTCGTCGTCTCGTTGTCGTAGTTCTTCAGGACGTCGCCGCCGCTGTCGGTGATCGTCGAGACCATGTGCGGCGAGACCAGCTTGCCGCCGTTGGCTATGGCCGCGGAGACCATGGCCATCTGGAGCGGGGTGGCCGTGACGTCGTACTGGCCGATGCCGGACAGGGCCGTCGAGGACTGGTTCATGTCGGACGGGAAGACGCTGGCGTAGGCCCGCACCGGCACGTCCTGCTCCTGGTCGTTGAAGCCGAACTTCTCGGCCATCGCCTTCACCTTGTCCTGGCCGAGATCGACGGCCATCTTCGCGAAGACGGTGTTGCAGGAGTACTGGAGCGCGACGCGGATCGAGGCGTTCTCGCAGGGGGCCGAGGCACTCTCGTTGTGCAGCTTGGTCACCGTGCCCGGCAGGGTGTACGGGTCCGGGCTGTCGGTCTTCTCGTCCACCGAGGAGTACAGGCCGTCCTCCAGCGCGGCGGCGGCCACCACCAGCTTGAACGTCGAGCCCGGCGGCAGCGGCTGCCGCAGCGCGCGGTTGACCAGCGGCTTGTCGGCGTCGGCGTTGAGCTTCTTCCAGGCCGTGCCCGCGGTGTTGGCGTCGGTCAGCGAGGACGGGTCGTACGACGGGGTCGACACGACCGCCAGGATCTTGCCGGTCGTGGGGTCGATCGCGACGGCCGCGCCCTTCTTGTCGCCCAGGGCGTCGTACCCCGCCTTCTGCACCGCCGGATCGATCGTGGTGACCACGTCCCCCGGCTCGGCGCGCTGGTTGGTGACCGTGTCCATCACGGTCTTCAGCCGGCTGTCCGTGCCGTTGAGCAGGTCGGCGTAGATGCTCTCCAGCTGCGTGGGCGCGTAGGCCTGCGAGGCGTAGCCCGTCACCGCGGCGTACAACTTGCCGTTCGTGTACGTGCGTTTGTACGCGAGGTCGCTGTCCGTCGTCCGCGCCGAGCCGGTGATCGCCTTTCCGGCCACGATGATGTTGCCGAGCGGCTCGGAGTACGTCTCGATCACGTTCCGCCGGTTGTCGCTGTCGTCCGCGAGCGCCTGGCCCTCGTAGAACTGCACCCAGGTCGCCCTGATCAGCAGAGCGAACACCAGCAGCAGCGTGAAGACCGAAACCCGCCTGATCGTCTTGTTCATCCTGCTCGGAAGACGATCAGGCGGGCACGAATCGTTCCCGAACGTCCGCTTTTCTCATCGGCCGTTCATGTAAGGACGGTTTTCTTACGGTGGTCTCAGCTACGGCGGCTCAGGCGTCCAGGGTGAGGACGAACTCGTCGATCTCCGCACCGCGGGCGTTCGCGAACCCCTGGGCCTGCGCGGTCACCCGGAACCCGCACTTCTGAAGGACCCGCAGCGAACCGGCGTTGTCGGCGGCGGCCCGGGCGTACAGCGGGCGCTCCGGCACCTCCGTGACCAGCGCCCGCAGCGCGGCCGTCGCGATGCCGCGCCCCCAGTACGCGCGGTCGATCCAGTACGTGACCTCCCGCTCGCCCGGCTCGCCGTAGACCGCCGCGCTGCCCACCACGTCGCCGTCCGCGAGGACGGTGCGATGGACGGCGTCGGTGGCGCGGATCCGTTTCCAGTGGGCGTCGAAGGCGTCCCGGTCGGCCGGGTCCTTCGGGGTGAACGCGGCCATGCGCAGGGCCTCGGGATCGTTCATCTGCCGGAAGAAGACCGGCAGATCACTGTCGTGAACCTCTCGGAGCGCGATCTGCATACCCCGAGCCTAGGGGCAGGGTCTGTCAGAGCCTACGCGTGGCCAGGGTCAGGCGGTCGCGGGCGTCGAACAGGGCGTCCTTGACCAGTTGTTCGTGGGCCGGGGTCAGGCGGGCGACCGGGACCGAGCAGCTGATCGCGTCCCGCGCGGGGGTGCGGTAGGGGATCGCCACGCCGAAGCAGCGCAGGCCCAGGGTGTTCTCCTCGCGGTCCACGGAGAAGCCCTGCTCGCGGATCTGGTGCAGCTCCTCGATGAGCCTCTCGCGGTCGGTGATCGTGTGCTCGGTGAGTGCCGGCAGGGTCTCCGGGAGCATCTTGCGGACCTGCTCGTCGGAGTACGTGCTCAGCAGCGCCTTGCCGAGGGAGGTGGAGTGCGCGGGCAGCCGGCGGCCGACCCGGGTGAAGGGCCGCAGGTAGTGCTGGGACTGGCGGGTCGCGAGGTAGACGACGTTCGTGCCGTCCAGCCGCGCCAGGTGGATGGTCTCGGTGGTGTCGTCGGAGAGCCGGTCCAGCGTGGGCCGGGCCGCCGCGACCACCTCGTCGCCGTCGATGTACGAGGTGCCGACGAGCAGCGCCCGCACCCCGATGCCGTACCGCGTGCCCGTCGCGTCCGTCTCCACCCAGCCCAGCTCGACGAGCGTGCGCAGCAACATGTAGAGGCTGGACTTGGGGTACCCGACGGCCTCCTGGACCGCCGCGAGGGAGTGCATGCCGGGGCGCCCGGCGAAGTATTCGAGCAGTTCAACCGTCCGTACCGCGGACTTGACCTGCGCCCCGCCGCCCGTCTCGCCTGCCGACATCGCCCTTGACCCCTTCGTTGGACGAGAACCAGAAGATATAGTCTCCGACAGCATATTCACCATCAGAGACAGCGTTCAGTATATCGAACATCCCTGGTGGGTGACCCAGATACACGTGGAGGGACCCGCGGTGGCAGCAGCACCAGTCTGGAGTGTCGACCCCCGAACCGGGAAGCAGCGCGAACAGGTTGCGGTGGAGGCCACAGCCCAGGAGGTGGACGCCGCCGTCCGCGCCGCGTACGACGCGCGCGCCTCCCTCGCCGACCGCACCGTCCGCGCCGCCTTCCTGCGCGCCGCCGCCGACAAGCTGCAGGGCGCCAAAGACCAGCTCGTCGAGGCCGCGGACGCGGAGACCGCGCTCGGCCCGGTCCGCCTCACCGGCGAGCTCGCCCGCACCTGCTACCAGCTGCGGGCCTTCGCCGACATCGTCGACGAGGGCGAGTTCCTCGGCGTGGTGATCAACCACCCCGACGACACCGCGACCCCGCCGATCCCGGACCTGCGCCGCTACAAGGTGCCGCTCGGCGTCGTCGCCGTCTACTCCGCCTCGAACTTCCCCTTCGCCTTCTCCGTCGCCGGCGGCGACACCGCGAGCGCGCTGGCGGCCGGCAACCCGGTCGTCGTCAAGGCCCACCCCGACCACCCGGCGCTGTCCGAGCTGGTCGCGGCGGTGCTGCGCTCGGCAGCCGCCGAGCACGGCATCCCGGCGGGCGTCGTCGGCCTGGTGCACGGCTTCGAGGCCGGCATCGAACTGATCAAGCACCCGCTGATCGCCGCCGCGGGCTTCACCGGCTCCATCAAGGGCGGCCGGGCCCTGTTCGACGCGGCCGCCGCGCGTCCGGTGCCGATCCCGTTCCACGGCGAGCTGGGCTCCCTCAACCCCGTGGTGATCACGGAGGCGGCCGCGGCCGAGCGCGCGGACGCCATCGGCGCGGGCCTCGCGGGCTCCATGACCCTCGGCGTCGGCCAGTTCTGCGTCAAGCCGGGCCTGGTCCTCGTGCCCTCGGGCGCGGCGGGCGACGGTCTGGTGAAGTCCCTCACCGACGCCGTCAGCGACACCGACTCCGGTGTCCTGCTCGACCACCGCATGCGGGACAACTTCATCGCCGGGGTCGCCGAGCGCGCCGAGCTGCCGGACGTCGAGACGCCGGTGACGCCGGGCGCGGGCGGCGAGCACACGGTGAGCGCGGGCTTCCTCACGGTGGCCGCGGAGAAGCTGGCCGCCGAGGGGGCGTACGACCTGCTCCTGGAGGAGTGTTTCGGGCCCGTGACGGTGGTCGCGCGCTACGAGGACGACGACCAGGCGAGGGCCGTGCTGTCCCGGCTGCCGGGGAACCTCACGGCGACGGTCCACCTCTCGACCGAGGAGGCGGCCGGTGAGGGCCGTGGCGCGGAGATCCTCGCGGAGCTGACCCCGCTGGCGGGCCGTGTCCTGGTCAACGGCTGGCCGACCGGTGTGGCGGTGGCCGCGTCCCAGCACCACGGCGGGCCGTACCCGGCTACGACGTCCACGTCCACGTCGGTGGGCGGCACGGCGATCGAGCGCTGGCTGCGCCCGGTCGCCTACCAGAACGCCCCCGAGGCCCTGCTCCCGCCGGAGCTGAAGGACGACAACCCGCTGGGCCTGCCCCGCCGCTTCAACAACAATCTCGAACGCTAGGCACCCGAGGCCCGCGCGCGGAGAGGGAACTGGAAAACTCTGAGGATGGACGTCGAACTTCCCGAACTCCCCTTCCCTCTCCGTACCTACGGCCCCGACGGGCACTGGGCCTACGAGGACGGCATCCTCTCCGGCTGGGCCGGTCCCCGACAGGACCGGTTCGTGCCGCCCACCGGGGAGGCGCTCGACCCGGCCTCCGACGCGCCCCGCCTGCTGGGCGCTCCCGAGGGGGACTTCCAGCTGATAGCCCGCGTGACCGTCGGCTTCAACGGGTCCTTCGATGCGGGGGTGTTGTACGTCCATGTCGGCGAACGGACCTGGGCCAAGCTCTGCTTGGAGAACTCCCCGGACGTGCCCACCGTCTGCACGGTCGTCACCCGGGGCCACTCCGACGACTGCAACTCCTTCACGGTGGACGGCAGTTCCGTCTGGCTCCGCATCAGCCGAACCGGCCGAGCCTTCGCCTTCCACGCCTCCCGCGACGGCAACCACTGGACCTTCGTCCGCCTCTTCACCCTCGGCGACGAAAAGGAAACGGACGCAGCCCTGGTCGGCTTCATGAGCCAGTCCCCGATGGGCGAGGGCTGTGTGGTCACCTACGACCACATCGAATACCGCCCCACCTGGCCGAACGACTTGCGCGACGGAAGCTGAGCCGTGGAACCGGAGCCGACGGCGACGCGTCCTCCGCTGCATGATCGATGACCGAACGGGTGGCGACCTGCTGATCCGGGCCGTCCTGCCCACCGAGGTGGCGGACGCCGTCGCGCTGCACGCGCGGGCCCGGGCGACGTACTACCCGGACGGTGTTCCGGGCGACGGCACCGACTGGGTCGCCGCCTGGCGTGCGGCCGTGGAGCGGCCCGATGGGCGGGTGCTGTGTGCCGTCGAGGCGGGTCGGATCGTCGCGCTCGCCTCCTTCCGCACCCCGGAGGGGGCCCCGGCGGAGACGGTCAAGCTGTTCCAGTTCCACGTAGACCCCGAGCGCTGGCGCTCCGGAATCGGTACGGCCCTGCACGCGGCCTGCGCCGAGCAGTGGCGGGCCGACGGGCGGCGGACGGCCGTCCTGGACGTCCATGTCGACAACCGGCGGGCCCAGGCCTTCTACACCCGGCTGGGATGGGCCGCCGACCCGGCTGGACCCGGAGAGCACCACGTGGGCATGCGGTACTCGGTCGCCGGGGAATGAACGCCGCTGCTTGAACGTTCACCCATCGAGCGGAGGGTGTCTCCGCGCCCGTCCGACCTGGAGAGAGCCGTAGACATGCGCGTCGAGATCTGGAGCGACATCGCCTGCCCCTGGTGCTACGTGGGCAAGGCCCGCTTCGAGAAGGCGCTGGAGGCCTTCCCGCACCGTGACGGCGTCGAGGTGGTGCACCGGTCCTTCGAGCTGGACCCCGGGCGGGCCAAGGACGACGTACAGCCCGTGCTCACCATGCTCAGCAAGAAGTACGGCATGAGCGAGGCCCAGGCCCAGGCCGGCGAGGAGAACCTGGGCGCGCAGGCCGCCGCCGAGGGCCTCGCCTACCGCACCCGCGGCCGCGACCACGGCAACACCTTCGACCTGCACCGCCTCCTCCACCTCGCCAAGGAGCACGGCCGGCAGGACGACCTCGTCCAGATCCTCTACCGCGCCAACTTCGCCGAGGAGCGCTCCCTGTTCACCGAGGGCGACGACCGCCTCGTGGAACTCGCCGTCGAGGCCGGTCTCCCGGAGGGCGAGGTGCGCGCGGTCCTCGCCGACCCCACCGCCTACGCCGACGACGTCCGCGCCGACGAGCGCGAGGCCGCCCAGCTCGGCGCGAACGGCGTCCCCTTCTTCGTCATCGACCGCAAGTACGGCGTCTCCGGCGCCCAGCCCGCCGACGTCTTCACCCAGGCCCTCACCCAGGCCTGGGGCGAGCACTCCCCGCTCAAGCTGATCGACCAGGGCGACACGGGCGCCGAGGCCTGCGGCCCCGACGGCTGCGCCGTACCCCAGCACTGACAAAGCCGCAGGCCGGCGCGGACGTATAAGCGTTCCTTCGCGGAACCACGTAAAAATCCGCAATGGACGGGGAGGTGCCCGGGGCCCACAGTGGTCCCATGGAGACCTTCGAGAGCCTCGTCCGCGCCGAGTTCGCCCCGAAGAACACCTTCCTCAACACCGCGAGCAGCGGCCTGCTCCCGGCCCGCACCGTCACCGCCCTCCAGCAGGCCGCCCTGGTCCGCGCCGAGGGCCGCCCGCTGGACCCGCTGTTCGAGGATGTGGAGGAGTCCCGCGCGCTCTTCGCCCGGCTCGCCGGCGTCCCGGTCGCCCGGGTCGCCGCCGGCTCCGCGGTGTCCACCTACTCCGGCCTGGTCGCCGCCTCCCTGCCCGCGGGCGCCGAAGTCCTCACCGCCCACGACGACTTCGCCTCCGTGGTGAACCCCTTCCACGCCCGTGGCGACCTCAAGGTCCGCGCCGTGCCGCTGGAGCGGCTCGCCGACTCCGTCCGCCCCGGCACCGCCCTCGTCGTGGTCAGCGCCGCCCAGTCCGCCGACGGCCGGATCGCCGACCTGCGGGCCGTCACGGAGGCCGCGCGAGCCCACGGCGCCCGCACCTACGTCGACTTCTCGCAGGCCGCCGGCTGGCTCCCGGTGGACGCCGAGTCGTACGACTACACCGTCTCCACCACCTTCAAGTGGCTGCTCGCCCCGCACGGCGCGGCCTTCCTCGTCGTGCCGGCGGACTTCGGCGACCTGGTCCCGATCCTTGCCGGTTGGGTCGCGGGCGAGGTCCCCTGGGACAGCTGCTACGGCCCGATCGCCGAACTGGCCCACTCCGCCCGGCGGTTCGACATCAGCCCCGGCCTCTTCGCCTACACCGGGACCCGTCACTCCCTCGCCCTCCTGACGGAGTTGGGCCTGGACGCCGTACGTGCACACGACCTGGCCCTGGCCGACCGGTTCCGCACCGGACTCGCCGCCCTCGGCCGTGAACCGCTGCCCGCGCCCGCCTCGCCGATCGTCTCTGTGCCCGGACTGGGGCGCAGGCAAAGGGAGTTGAGCGCGGCCGGGATCGAGGTCTCCGACCGCGCCGGCAACCTGCGCGCCTCCTTCCATCTGTACAACACGGCCGAGGATGTCGACCGCCTCCTGACGGCACTGTCTTCCTGAACCACTGGCGCGAGACCGCCGGGGACGCTAGGAAAGGCACCAAGGGGTGGTGGTGCCGTGGAGTCCACGGGCGGGACGACGTCCGTACAGCAGCCGGCCGACGCGGAGCTGCAGCGCAGACTGGTGTACGGGGACGAGTCCGCGCTGGCCGAGGCGTACACGGCGTACGGCTCACTGGTGCGGGCCGTCGCCGTGCGGGTGACCCGCAGCCGGGCCGCCGCCGAGGACGTGGCGCAGGAGGTCTTCGCCCAGCTGTGGAGCAGGCCGTACGCCTTCGACGCGGGCCGCGGCAGCCTGCGCACCTGGCTGTCGGTGCTCGCCCACCGGCGGGCCGTCGACTGGGTGCGCAGCGAGGCCCGGCACCGCAAGGACGCCCGCGCCGACGACCTCACCCTGCACGCCATCCCGGACGCCTCGCCCGGCCCCGCCGAGGCGCTCGTCGACCGCGAGCGCTCCCTCCTGCTGCACACCGCTCTCGCCGAACTCCCGCCGCAGCAGCGGGAGGTGGTGCACCTCGCGTACTTCGCGGGCCGCACCTACCGGCAGGCCGCGGTAGAACTCGGCATCCCCGAGGGCACCGCGAAGACCAGACTGCGCACCGCGCTGCGCGCCTTGGCGGAGACTTTGGCCGACCCACCCGACCCGGCATGGGAAAAGGGCGCATGATGGCCACAGGGGACCACAGGGAAGGGGGCGAGCGGTGACCGACCACGACGACGTACGCGACCTGCTGGCCGCCTGGGTCTTCGGCGCCCTGGAACCGGCCGAGGAGCGGGCGGTCCCGCGCCACTTCGCCGCCTGCGAGAGCTGCGCCGCGGAGGCGGCGAGGCTCCGGGAGACGGTACGGCTGCTGGACGGACCGCCACCGGTACCGGACCCGGTGGGCTCCAACGGCACCGGCGCGCCCGACGCCGTTCTCTCCCGCGCCCTGCGCTCCCGCCCCGCACCGCCCCGCGTGGCCGCGCACGCCACGCCCTACGCGGCCGCCGTCACCGGGCTCCGCGCACTGCTGCGGGAGGCCGAGGGGCGCTGGACCACCCCGGTCGTCCACGACTGGGACGTGCACGCCACCGTCGCCCACCTCCTCGCCGCCGACGAGCACCTCGCCGTACGGCTCGGCGTCGAGGCCCGGGTACCGGCCTCGGCGATCGCGGAGGGCACCGACTGGGGGGCGGCCTGGGACCGCCGTACCGCGGACGTGATCGCCCACGAGTACGGCCGTACGCCCGAGGAGACCCTCGCGGCCTGGTCCGCGCAGGCCGACGACCTGCTCGCCACCCCGCACGCCCGGGATGCCGAACTCGCCGCCGGGACCACGCTGTCGATGGGCGTCCGGCTCCCCGTCACCGACCACTTCCTGGCCCGCGGCTTCGAGGCGTGGATCCACACCGACGACATCGGCCGCGCCCTCGGCATCGCGGTCCCGCCGCCGCCCGCACCGCAGTTGTGGCAGCTGGTCCGGCTCGCCGTCCGGATCCTGGGCGCCTCGCTCGGCACCGGGGCACCGCCGGTGCTGTTCGCCGTGGACGGCGGCGAGGAGTGGGTGCTGGGCTCCCAGGACGACCCCGTACGGGCCGAACTCACCCTGGATCCCGTGGACTTCTGTCTCCTCGTCGGCGGGCGGTACGCGCCCGAGGAGGTGCCGCGCCGGGCCACCGGCGACGAGGAGGCCGTGGCGAACGTGCTGGAGACGGCCGCGCGACTGTCCTGGCTGTGAACGACGCCGTGAACGACCTTCCGATGGGAGCCTGTTGACCACCGCGTTCGACCCGATCGACCTCGCCGGAACCCTCCTCCCCAACCGTGTCGCCATGGCGCCCATGACCCGCAGCCGTGCCACGGACGACGGTCTGCCGACCGCCCTCACCGCCGAGTACTACGCCCAGCGCGCCTCGGCCGGGCTGATCGTCACCGAGGGCATCCAGCCGTCGGTCGTCGGCCAGGGATACCCCAACACCCCAGGGCTGCACAGCGATGAGCAGGTGGCCGCCTGGCGCGGGGTGACCGACGCCGTGCACAGCGCCGGGGGCCGGATCTTCGCGCAGCTCATGCACACCGGCCGGATCGGGCATCCGGTGCTGCTGCCCGAGGGGATGGTCAACGTGGGGGCCTCGCCGGTCGCCGCGCGCGGGCAGGTCTTCACCGGCGCGGGCATGAAGGACTTCGTCGTGCCCCACGAACTGACGGCCGCCGAACTCCGGGCGACCGTGGGGGACTTCGTCAGCGCCGCCCGGAACGCCATAAGAGCCGGCTTCGACGGGGTCGAACTCCACGGCGCCAACGGGTACTTGATCCACCAGTTCCTGGCGCCCGGCTCCAACCACCGCTCCGACGCCTACGGCGGCTCGGTCGAGAACCGGATCCGGCTGGCCGTGGAGACCGCCGAGGCCGTCACCGCCGCGATCGGCGCCGAACGCACCGGCTACCGCCTCTCGCCCGGCAACCCCCTGGGCGACATCCACGAACCCGACCCGGAGCCGACGTACACCGCGCTGGTAGCCGCGCTGGAGCCGCTGGGCCTGGCGTATCTGCACGTCATGGAGGCGTCGTCGGAGATCCGCGAGCTGACCCTCGCGCTGCGCAAACGGTTCGGCGGGGTCTTCGTGCTGTGCCCGGCCTCAGAGGGGCCGACCGGGCCGGACGCCCTCGCCCTGGTCGAGGAGGGCGTCACGGATCTCGTCGCCTACGGCCGGCTGTTCCTGGCCAACCCCGACCTGCCGAGGCGACTGCGACAAGGCGGACCCTTCAACGCCCCCGACCGCAGGACGTTCTACGGCGGGGGCGCGAAGGGCTACACGGACTACCCGAGGCTCAACGGACGGGCGTGAAGTCCCGGGCGCCGATGAACTCCGGTCGGCGGACCGGGGCGGCGAACGGCTCCACCGCCTGGTTCTCCACGCTGTTGAACACGATGAACACGTTGCTGCGCGGGAACGGGGTGATGTTGTCCCCGGAGCCGTGCATGCAGTTGCAGTCGAACCAGGTCGCCGAACCGGCCTTGCCCGTGAACAACTTGATGCCGTACTGCGAGGCCATCTCGGTGAGCGCCTCGTCCGACGGGGTGCCCGCGTCCTGCATCTGGAGGGACTTCTTGTAGTTGTCCTTCGGGGTGGCCCCCGCGCACCCGAGGAAGGTGCGGTGCGACCCCGGCATGATCATGAGGCCGCCGTTGGTGTCGTGGTTCTCGGTCAGCGCGATCGAGACGGACACCGTCCGCATGTTCGGCAGACCGTCCTCGGCGTGCCAGGTCTCGAAGTCGGAGTGCCAGTAGAAGCCGCTCGCCCCGAAACCGGGCTTGACGTTGATCCGCGACTGGTGGACGTAGACGTCCGAGCCGAGGATCTGCCGGGCCCGTCCGACGACCCGCTCGTCGCGCACCAGCTTCGCGAACACCTCGCTGATCCGGTGCACTTCGAAGACGGACCGGATCTCCTTGGACTGCGGCTCGATGATCGAGCGCTCGTCCGCGCGGATCTCCGGATCGGTGACCAGTCGCTCCAACTCGCCCTGGTAGACGGCGACTTCGTCGGGCGCGATCAGCTGGTCGACGGCCAGGAAGCCGTCCCGCTCGAACGCCTGGAGGTCGCCGGTCGGGATCGGGCCCGGTGTGTCAGGGGAGCCCCAGACGACGGGGTCCTTGCGGGGGGTCGACACCTCGGTGGTGCCTCGACTGGGGTACAGGTCGGTGATGGTGGTGCTCATGGTCAGCCCTCCTCCGTCAGCAGGGGATAGACGCCGTTCTCGTCGTGGTCCTCCCGTCCGGTCACGGGCGGATTGAAGACGCAGATGCAGCGGAAGTCCTCCTTGATCCGCATGGTGTGCCGCTCGTGCCCGTCGAGGAGGTACATGGTCCCGGGCGTGATCGTGTACTTCCGCCCGGTCTCGTCGTCGGTGAGTTCGGCCTCGCCCTCCACGCACACGACGGCCTCGATGTGGTTCGCGTACCACATCGACGTCTCCGTACCCGCGTACAGAATCGTCTCGTGCACGGAGAAGCCGACCCGCTCCTTGGCGAGCACGATGCGTTTGCTCTCCCAAGTCCCGGACGCGGCCTTCACATGCCGGTCGGTGCCTTCGATGTCCTTGAACGAACGGACGATCACGGTGTTGCGATGCCTCCTAGATCAGGCGGTTTCTCGTACGGAACGGGCGAGGACGCTCAGTCCCTCGTCCAGCTCCTCGGGGGTGATCGTGAGCGCCGGAAGCAGCTTCACGACCTCGCTCTCGGGGCCCGACGTCTCGATGAGCAGGCCGAGTTCGAAGGCGCGGTGCGCCACCCGCCCCGCGCGCTCCTTGTCGTGGAACTCCAGGCCCCACACCAGCCCGCGGCCGCGGTACTCCTTGATGTCGGCGAGGTTCTCCTCGCAGATCGCGATGAGCCCCTGCTCGATCTGCTCGCCCCGCTTGCGGGTCTGCTTCTCCATCGCGGACCCGTCCGCCCAGTACTGCTCCAGGGTGGCGGTGGCCGTGACGAAGGCGGGGTTGTTGCCGCGGAAGGTGCCGTTGTGCTCGCCCGGCTCCCAGATGTCCAGCTCCGGCTTGAACAGGCACAGGGACATGGGAAGGCCGTAGCCGCTGATGGACTTGGAGACGGTGACGATGTCCGGGGTGATGCCCGCCTCCTCGAAGGAGAAGAAGGCGCCGGTACGGCCGCAGCCCATCTGGATGTCGTCGACGATGAGCAGCATGTCCTGCCGCTCGCACAGCTCGGCGAGCGCGCGCAGCCACTCCGGGCGGGCGACGTTGATGCCGCCCTCGCCCTGCACGGTCTCCACGATGACGGCGGCCGGCTTGTTGAGGCCGGAGCCCTGGTCCTCCAGCAGCCGTTCGAACCAGAGGAAGTCCTCGACCGTGCCGTCGAAGTAGTTGTCGAACGGCATGGGCGTGCCGTGCACCAGCGGGATGCCGGCGCCGGCCCGCTTGAAGGCGTTGCCGGTGACGGCGAGCGAGCCGAGCGACATGCCGTGGAAGGCGTTGGTGAACGACACGATGGCCTCGCGCCCCTTCACCTTCCGGGCCAGCTTGAGCGCGGACTCGACCGCGTTGGTGCCGGTCGGCCCCGGGAACATGACCTTGTACGGCAGGTCGCGCGGCTGTAGGACCAGGTTCTGGAAGGTCTGGAGGAAGGCGCGCTTCGCGGTGGTCGACATGTCGAGCCCGTGCGTGACGCCGTCCCGCTCCAGGTAGTCGATCAACGCCCGTTTCAGGACGGGGTTGTTGTGCCCGTAGTTCAGCGACCCGGCTCCGGCGAAGAAGTCGAGGTACTCGTGGCCGTCCTCGTCGTACATGCGGCTGCCCTGCGCGCGGTCGAAGACGGTGGGCCAGCCGCGGCAGTAGCTGCGCACCTCGGACTCGATGGTCTCGAAGACACTGAGGTCGGGCTGGGTGATGGTCACGACGAATCGCTCCTCGGATGCGTGGGGGGTCAGGCGGAGGGGGTGGGGGAGAGGGGACCGATGCGGTAGAGGACCTCGGGGTCGTGCGGCCCGTCGGGGAACAGGCTCGTGTCGAACAGCACCTCGCGCTCCAGGGCGATGCCACGGCGTTCGGCGAACGACGTGAACAGCCGTTCGGAGGCGGTGTTGCCCGGTGTGATCGTGGTCTCGACGCGGGTCAGCCCGCGCTCGGCGGCGAGCCGGGCGGTGAGGCCGTCCAGGAGGGCGGCGGCGAGGCCGCGTCCCCGGTACGCCGAGTCCACGGCCACCTGCCAGACCAGCAGGGTGTCGGGGCGGTCCGGGCGGACGTACCCGGTGACGAAACCGACCGGCTCGCCGTGCTCGTCCCTCGCGACGGCGGACGTGCTCGCGAAGTCCCGGCACCACAGCAGATAGCTGTAGGACGAGTTCAGGTCGAGCACCTCGGAGTCCCTGGCGATTCGCCACAGCGCGGCTCCGTCGGCCACCGTCGGGCGGTCGATTTGCAGGTCTGCTTGTGCGGCAGTCATGCGAATTGAATTTACCGAGGGAAATTGAAAATTGCATCGCCGGGTGGGGTTACGCGCGGCGGCGATGTGTGTTATCACGAGAGCGCTGTCCGAAATCTACCGGATTACAGCGTGCATAACGGGCAAATGGGCCGCCATGTGTAACGCGTCACAGCCGTGTAACCCGCACGGAATCTACTCGAATTCCTTGCGTTTACCTCGGAGGAAACCGGGCAGAAGAATACGGGCAGCTGCCCTCTAATTAATTCGGGAATTCCCCGGGAATTAGGCTCCGTTTACTGTTGCGAGCGCGGCGCCCAGTGCCGTGAGGCTCGCCCGGACCGCGTCCTCGGTCGCATCCGGACCGTAGTGGTTGACCCGGATCATCTCCTTCGCGAGGGTGCCGCCGCCCGCGGCCAAGGGAGCCGTGGGGTCCAGCTCCAGCGCCCTGGTCACCAGATCGGACGCGTTCACGTCCGCCGGGGTGCGCAGGGTCGTCGCGACCGGCGCCGCCTCGCGGTCCTCGTGCACATACGGCTCCAGGCCCCCGCCCAGTGCCCGCACACCCGCCCGGGTCGCCTCGGCCGCGGCCCGGTGGCGGGCCATCACCGCGTCCAGGCCGTCCGCCTCGATCCGGTCGAGGCACGCCTCCAGCGCCAGCATCTCCAGCTGGGCGGGCGCGTGGAGCAGCGCCTTGCGGCCGCCGTCGATCCAGCGCTCCTTCCAGTCGAGGAGGGAGAGGTACGACCGGCGCGGCGCCCGCGGGTTCGCCGCCATCCGCGCCCACGCCCGCTCGCTCACCGACACCGCCGAGACCCCGGCCGGCCCGCCCATCGCCTTCTGCGCCCCGATCACGCACAGGTCGACACCCCACGCGTCCGGCAGCACCGGCTCGGCGCCCACGGAGGCCACCGCGTCCAGGTAGAAGAGGGCACCCCGCCGCCGTACGACTTCTCCGATCTCCGCGACCGGGTTGGTGTTGCCGGTCGCGGCCTCCGCGTGGACCAGCGAGACGAAGTCGATCTCCGGGTGCTCGGCGAAGGCGCTTTCGATCTGCTCGGCCGTCGCCGCCGTGTGGAACGGCACCGCCAGGTCGATCACCGTCGCCCCGCAGTCGCGCAGCCAGTTCCCGAAGGTCTGCCCGTAGGGGCCGGTGACGACGTTCAGCGCGGTCGTCCCCGGACCGGCGGTCCCGCGGATCGCCCCCTCCAGCGGCAGCAGCGCCTCGCCCTGCATGATCACGACGTCCTGCCGGGTGTCCAGCAGACGGGCGACCCGGTCCTCGATCTCGGCGAAGCGGGCGGCGCTCAGCGGGGCCAGGTCCAGGAGCGGGTGTGTCACGGCGGTGCCTTTTTCTCGGATGGGGTAGAGGTGACGAGAGTAACCGGCGCCCCCACTCGACCGGCGACCACATCGTTCCCCCACCGGAGGTCCTCGTGCACACCGTCCCCGGCCGCAGAGCCCACATCCCGGCCCGTCTTCTGGCCGTCACCGCCGGACTTCTCCTGGCAGCGGCCTGTACCTCCACCGACGACGGCGGCAGCGGTACGAAGACCGCCGCGGGCGGGGTCGAACTGGTCAAGGCCGGACAGCTCACCACCTGCACCCATCTGCCGTACCCGCCCTTCCAGTCGGAGATCGACGGCAAGGTCCAGGGCTTCGACGTCTCCCTCATCGACCTGGTCGCCAAGGATCTCGGGGTGAAGCAGGAGATCCTCGACACCCCCTTCGAGAACTTCAAGACCGGCGCCTTCCTCAACTCCGGCGAGTGCGACCTGGCCGCGGCCGGTATGACCATCACCGCCGAGCGCAAGAAGAACGTCGACTTCTCGGACCCGTACTTCGACGCCACCCAGGCCCTCCTCGTCGACAAGGGCAGCGGCATCACCTCGCTCGCCGACGCCAAGGCCAAGAAGGTGAAGCTCGGCGCCCAGGCGCAGACCACCGGCGAGGACTACGTCAAGAGCCAGGGCTTCGACCCGGTCTCCTTCGAGTCCTCCGACGCGGTCCTGAACGGGCTGCGCTCCGGCCAGGTCAAGGCCGTCGTCATCGACTACCCGGTCGTCCAGGGCTGGCTGAAGACCAAGGCCAACGCGGACGCCTTCCAGGTCGCCGACAACATCAACACCGGTGAGCAGTACGGCTTCACGGTCAAGAAGGGCAACACCAAGCTGCTGGCCGCGATCAACAAGGCGCTCTCGGAGGCGAAGGCGGACGGCACGTACAAGAAGCTCTACGAGAAGTGGATCGGCCCGTACGACGAGTCGGCGACCTCATGAGTGACGCCGGCGTACAACTCCAGCCCCGCAGAAAGGGGCTGAGCCGCCGTCAGAAGCGGAGTCTGTCCCGCGGCGCCCAGTACGTCGTCTTCGTCGCCGCCGTGATCGCCTTCGCGGTCTCGGCGGACTGGGGGCGGCTGAAGAACCAGTTCGCGCAACGGGACATCGCCCGGCAGATGTTCCCGGACGTCATCACACTGGCGCTGAAGAACACCGTGCTCTACACGCTGTCCGGCTTCGTGGTCGGGCTCGTCCTCGGCATGGTCATCGCGCTGATGCGGCTGTCGTCGGTGGGCCCGTACCGCTGGTTCGCCGGCGTGTACATCGAGATCTTCCGCGGGCTGCCCGCCCTGCTGATCTTCATCTTCATCGGCGTCGCGGTCCCGCTGGCCTTCCCCGGCACCGAGATCGTCGGCGGGACGTACGGCAAGGTCGCCCTCGCGCTCGGCCTGGTGGCGGCCGCGTACATGGCCGAGACGATCCGCGCGGGCATCCAGGCGGTGCCCAAGGGGCAGCTGGAGGCGGCCCGTTCGCTCGGCTTCTCGCCCGCCCGGGCCATGGTCTCGATCATCATCCCGCAGGCCTTCCGGATCATCCTCCCGCCGCTCACCAACGAGTTGGTCCTGCTCTTCAAGGACTCCTCGCTGGTGCTGTTCCTCGGCGTCACGCTGGAGGAGCGCGAACTGTCCAAGTACGGCCGCGATTTGGCCAGTACGACCGCCAACTCCACGCCGATCCTGGTCGCCGGGTTGTGCTACCTGCTGATCACGATCCCGCTCGGCTTCGTCGTGCGCCGTATGGAGGCGAAGGCCCAGGAGGCCGTGAAATGACTCGGGCCGAGATTGAAGTCCGCGATCTGCACAAGTCGTTCGGCTCGAACGAGGTCCTGCGCGGGATCGACCTGGAGATCGGTCAGGGCGAGGTCGTGTGCGTCATCGGCCCGTCCGGATCCGGGAAGTCGACGCTGCTGCGGTGCGTGAACCTGCTGGAAGAACCCACCAAGGGCCAAGTCTTCGTGGGCGGCACCGAGTTGACGGATCCCGACGTCGACATCGATGCCGTACGCCGTCGTATCGGCATGGTCTTCCAGCAGTTCAACCTCTTCCCGCACCTCACCGTCACGGAGAACCTCACGCTGCCGCAGCGCAGGGTGCTCAAGCGGGGCAGGGCGGAGGCGGCGAAGGTGGCGGCCGAGAACCTGGAGCGGGTCGGCCTCGCCGAGAAGGCGGACGCCTACCCGGCCTCCCTCTCCGGCGGGCAGCAGCAACGGGTCGCCATCGCACGGTCGTTGTCGATGGGCCCCGAGGTGATGCTCTTCGACGAGCCGACCTCCGCGCTCGACCCCGAGCTGGTCGGGGACGTCCTCGCGGTGATGCGGATGCTCGCGCGCGAGGGCATGACGATGATGGTCGTCACCCACGAGATGACGTTCGCCCGCGAGGTCGCCGACCGGGTGGTCTTCATGGACGGCGGGGTGATCGTCGAGGACGGCAGCCCGGCGCGGGTGATCGGGAGCCCGTCGCGCGAGCGCACGCGTCACTTTCTGTCCCGGTTGCTGGACCCGGCGATGGCCGACGTGGAGGAGCCGCCTGGCGCTTAGGAAAAGGTACATACGAGCCTCTGTCGGTCACAGTGCCAGAACCCTCATCATTCGGTTCATGACGACTACCACACTGCCGCTGTTGCCCGAGGACTGGGAGCGCTGCCTCGCCGTGGCCGCGCACCCCGACGACATCGAGTACGGCACGGCCTCCGCCGTGGCCCGCTGGACCACCCAGGGCAAGCGGGTCACGTACCTGCTGGTCACCCGCGGCGAGGCGGGCATCGACGGACTGCACCCCGACGAGGCGGCGCCCCTGCGCGAGGCCGAGGAACGCGCCGGGGCCCGTGAAGTCGGCGTGGACACCGTCGAGTTCCTCGACCACCGCGACGGCGTCGTCGAGTACGGGCCCGCCCTGCGCCGCGACATCGTGCGGGCGATCCGCCGGCACCGGCCCGAGGTGCTGGTGACCGGCGCGTACACCGTCCGCATGGTCGCGGGCGTGGTGAACCAGGCCGACCACCGCGTCGTCGGACTCGCCGCGCTCGACGCGGCCCGGGACGCGGGCAACCGGTGGATCTTCCCCGAACTCGCCGACGAGGGCCTCGAACCCTGGGGCGGGATCCGCTTCGTGGCCGTGGCAGGCACCGACCGCCCCACCCACGGTGTGGATGTGACGGGCGAACCCCTGGAGCGGGGCATCGCCTCCCTGACCGCGCACGCCGAGTACACCAAGGGCCTCGGCGCCGGTGCCTTCGAGCCCCGCCCCTTCCTCACCTGGGCGGCCCGTCAGGGCGGCCCCGCGCTCGGCGTCGAGGCGGCGGTCCTCTTCGACGTCCACATGCTGGCCTTCGAGGGACCACCGCCCTGGGTGGAGTGACCGCGGGCTGACTAGGGTGCGGTCCATGAGCGATCGCGCGGTGCTGCACGTGAAGGGCCGGGTCCTGGTCGGACCCGAGGACGTCCGGGACGAGGTGTGGGTGATCGACGGACGGATCTCCTACGACCGTCCCGGCGCCGCCCGTGACATCCGTACGGTGGAGGGCTGGGCGTTGCCCGGTCTCGTCGACGCCCACTGCCATGTGGGCCTCGGCCCGGACGGCCCGGTCGACCAGGACGTCGCCGAGAAGCAGGCGCTGGCCGACCGGGAGGCGGGCACGCTGCTGATCCGCGACGCGGGGTCGCCGTCGGACACGCGGTGGGTGGACGACCGCGAGGACCTCCCGAAGATCATCCGTGCGGGCCGGCACATCGCCCGGACCCGCCGCTACATCAGGAACTTCGCCTGGGAGATCGAGCCGGAGGACCTCGTCGCGTACGTCGCGCGGGAGGCGCGGCGCGGGGACGGCTGGGTGAAGCTGGTGGGGGACTGGATCGACCGCGAGGTGGGCGACCTGGCGCCCAGCTGGCCGCGGCCCGCGGTCGAGGCGGCCATCGCGGAGGCGCACCGCCTGGGTGCCCGGGTCACCGCGCACTGCTTCGCCGAGAACTCCCTCCGGGACCTGGTGGAGGCGGGCATCGACTGCATCGAACACGCGACGGGCCTGACGGACGACCTGATCCCCCTGTTCGCCTCGCACGGCGTCGCGATCGTCCCGACCCTCGTCAACATCGCGACGTTCCCGAAGCTGGCCGACGGCGGCGAGTCGCGGTTCCCCCGCTGGTCGTCCCACATGCGCCGCCTGCACGAACGCCGCTACGACACGGTCCGCAACGCCTACGACGCCGGCATCCCGGTCTACGTCGGCACCGACGCGGGCGGCACGCTACCCCACGGCCTGGTCGCGGCGGAGGTGGCGGAACTGGTCACGGCGGGCATCCCACCCCTGGACGCCCTGGCGGCGACGACCTGGTCGGCCCGCACCTGGCTGGGCCGCCCGGGCCTGGAGGAGGGCGAGATCGCGGACCTGGTCCTGTACGAACGGGACCCCCGCACGGACGTACGCGTGCTGGGGGCCCCGCTGAGGGTGGTGCTGAACGGGCGGGTCGTCGGCTGACGCCCGGGTCAGACGGTCAGTTCGTCGTACGTCCGGTGCCAGGGGCCATGTCCGTGGAAGCCCCGCAGGGCGGCTTCGACGACCGCGGGGGAGTACGACTTCTGGTGCTTCATACGGCTCGCCTCCTCCGGGGAGAGCGGCGCTCCCAAGGTCCCGTCGATGTGCTGGACCCGGTACTCCCCGGGCGGTTCGACCCAGACCTTGTAGACGGGAACCTTGATGTCCCGGGGGACCTCCCGGTTCCCGGCGACCGGCCAGACGCGCTCCCTGATGTTCTGGTCCATGGTCTCCACGAGGAAGATCGGCTCGTCCAGCTCGACCGATGCGAGGTCGCCGGGGGCAGTGGCGTCCAGCAGTTCGGGATACACGGCCAACAGGACGTTCCCGCCCAGCTTCTCGACGATCTGCGCCATGGCGATCCTCCCTTCGGTCACCGGAATGGAGAGCAGGTCACCCTTGTGGTACTTGGCTAGCACACGGTCCCTCCTGCGGCCTTGTAGCGGGCGTCGTTCATCTGCACGCGACTGTTGTCGAGGACACTGCCCGGTACTGAGCGCTTTCCGCCACCGGCTCGCATCCAGCTTTCCTCCAGGACGTCGAGGTCCACCCCCGGGGCCGCCCTGCCGAGCACCTCGAAGTCGAATTGCGCACTGGGGAATTTCCTGCGGTGCTCACCCTGACGCTCAAGGTAGCGGCTCCAGTTGATCGCCTGTCCGACGTACTCCTTGCCGGTGTTCAGATCGGTTCGCAGATACACGACCCCTGCCGGGACGGGTGGAGTGGGTGTCGTGTTGTGGACGAGGACGGACCGGTCGCCCGCCAGCACGTAGTACGTGTGGACGCCCGCGACGGTCAGGTTGTGGACCTTCGCTTCGGCGGTGCGCGTGCTGACCGCCGAGACCTGCACCCAGCTGCCGCTGCCGGTGCTCAGCCACTGCCCCGGATGCAGGGTGGCGGCCTCCACCCAGCGGCCCTCGTCGGGCAGCCAGAACGGGTGGCCGTCGGTGGCGGTGATCTGTGATGTCGCGTTCCCCGACCGGCCGTCGGTGTCGACGGTGATCGTGACCAGGTGTTTGATCCCCTGGCCGGTGATCGTCCGGGTCACGGTGCGGGACTGCGCGTCGTCCGTCTCCACGTCCGACGCCGCGACCTTGTCGCCGATCTCGACGTCCTCGATGGGCTTCGTGCTGCCGTCGGCCATCAGCACCCGGGTGCCGGGCACGAAGCTGTTGGGGATCTTGCAGCTCGCACCGGACGCCGGCGGTTGCTCCGGGACCTTCGGCGGTGCCGGGGCAGGTGCCGCCGGCTGAGCGGGCGCGGGCGCGGGGTCCTTGACGGGCGCGGCCGGTGCCGGTGCCGGGTCCTTGGCGGGGGCCGCCGGGGCCGGGTCCTTCGGGGCGCTGGGGGCGTCCGGGGTTTTCACCGGCGGGACCACGTTGTCCGCCGTGCGGGCCACGTCGCTCGCCGTGTCGATGGCCTCCAGCGCCTCGTCGCCGTACTTGGCCGCCTTCGCCGCCGTCGCCCCGTATCCCGCGAAGGGGATCGCGGAGGCGCAGGACAGCGCCGCGTCCAGGTACTCGCCCTCGGCCGCGTACCAGCCGCAGTTGGCCAGGTCGGCGGCCTCACCGACCACCGGGATCAGCCCGACCACGTCCAGCGCCGCGTGGCCGATGTCGGACCACGACAGCCCGAACAGGTGCCCGTCGATCTCGATGAACGACACCGGGTTGCCGCCCGCGAACGCGTACCGGTTGCCGGTGAACGGGTCCGTCGTCAGCCCCATGTCCGCCAGCGCGCCGCCGTACATGTCCCGGGTGAGGAACCGGTTCAGACCCGGGTCGTACGTCCGGAATCCCATGTCGTACGTGCCCGAAGTGCCGTCGTACCGCTTGGCGTTGAACCGGTACGAGTTGTACGGCTCCGACGACTCGGAACCTCCCGCCCCCGGCTTGTCGGCGCCCGTCATCTGCGCCGTGTCGTTCTTGCCGTACGCCGTGTACCCGTACGTCGCCTTGGTGTCGCCGTCCTTGTCGGTCAGCCCCTCGACGTCACCGTGCGGGTGGTAGAGGTACTGCGTGGTCTCGGGGGCGCCCCCGTCGGACTCCTTGTCCTTGATCTGGGTCAACTTCTGTCCCCAGGAGGCGTATTGGAAGGACGTGACACCCTCGTCGGTCACCTCCTCGCGCAGGGAGTTCGACGTGATGCCCAGATAGGTGAAGAGAGTCGTCTTGTCGTCGGCCGTCTCCTTCACCGTCCGGTCGAACGCGTCGTACGTCATGCTCGTCGTCCGAGCCGCCGCCCCACTGCCCGCCCGCACGCTCACCGGCCGGTCGAAGCCGTCGTAGCGGTACTTCTGGATCGTCTCGCCGCCGAAGGAGACGGTGTCGAGACGTCCCAGCGGGTCGTAGTTGTACGTCGACGACGCGCCGTCCGCCGTCGAGGTGAGGAGGCGGTTGCGGTCGTAGCGGTGGGTCGTGGTCGTGTCGTCGACGTTCTGCCAGACCACGTTGCCGGCCGCGTCGTGCCGGTACTCCTCCGTCGCCTCGTCGTCGCCGGACTTCGCGACCTTGGCGATGCGGTCCTGCGGGTCGTAGGTGTAGGCGTAGGTGTTGTCGATGGTGTCGCCGTGGTCGTCGGCGTCCATCAGCTTCAGGACGTCCTCGGTCCGGTGCCCGTTCGCGTTGTACTTCAGGGCGTGTTCGGCGACGACCGCGCCGTCGGACGTCTTCTCGCCGGTCGTCTTCGTCGCCCCGTCGAGGTAGTAGTCGACGGTCAGGACGTTCCCGTTGGGCTTGGTCTGCTGCGCCAACTCGCCCCGGGCCGTGTACTCCAGCTTCGTGACCTGCTGGTCCCCGGCCGTCGGCGAGGCGGCGTTGGTGATCCGCTCGACCCGGTCCAGGGCGTCGTACTCCAGCTTGCTCCAGGTCAGGTCGTGGGTCGTGGTGAGCGTGTTGCCGTTGGCGTCGTACGTCAGCGCCGTGGTGTTGCGTACGGCGTCCCCGGCGTGCTCGACGACCTTGCCGAGCTGGTTGAGCTCGTTGTACTCCAGCGTGTACCGGTCGACCTCGACGCCCGGGCTGTTGTCGACGATCTCGGTCTGGTTGCCGTTGGCGTCGTACCGGTAGGAGAAGTCCTTCTCCTCGTTGTCGGTGTCCCCGGTGTTGTCCCGGACAAGGCGCACCGCGTCCGCGACCACCGTGCCGGTCGCCCTGTCGGTGAGGGTGACCGTCTGCCCGGTGTCCTCGCCGAAGGCGTACTTGCCCAACGACCGCCACTCACCCGGGAGTTCGCTCTGGTCGAGGGTCTTTGTCTCGGTACCGCCCTTGTGCTTGATCTCGTACGAGGCGTCCTTCGCCGCGCCCTCGACCTTCGGGTAGCGCACATAGACCGTGTAGTCGCCGTCCTGAGGGATCGTCAGCTGCCACGCGAACCGCGCGTCGCCCGAACCGGCCGGGTGCGTCTGCGCGTTGTAGCCGTACGACCCCTCGGCCGCCGTCTCCACCCAAGTCCCCTGCGTCGCCGTGTTGTTGACGTCGGAGTTGTCGACGAGCGCCACCTGGAGCCCGACCGGGACGCCGTTGTCGGACCGGGACTTGAGCGCGCCGCTCGGGTAGAACGACGAGTTCAGGGTCCGCGAGACCGAACCGCCCGCGCTGCTCAGGGTGTTCTGGATCTGCTGGCCGAGCTCGTTGTAGCGGTAGCTGTTGGTGATGTCGAAGGCGTCCTTGGACGTCCTGATCCAGCCGGTGTCGAAGTAGGTGTACTCCGTCTCGTTGCGGACGCTCTGCCCCTCCGACGGCGGCGCGCTGACCTTGGTGACCCGGCTCAGCGCGTCGTACGCGTACGTCGTCCTGTCCGGGGTGTCGTAGCGGTTGTCGTCCGGGTCGAAGGCGCTCAGCGTCTCCTTGACCCGGTTCAGCTCGTCGTAGACGGTCGCGGTGGCGAAGTCGTCCGGGTCGTCGCCGGTCTCCATGCCGCGCGGGGTGATCACCCGGGTCTGGTTGCCGACCTCGTCGTACTCGAAGCGGGTGGTGCGCACCACGTCCCCGTCGTGCGGGACGCGGGCCTCGGCCAGGGCCGCGCGGGCGTCCAGGACCAGCTCGGTGCGGTTGCCGTCGGCGTCCGTGGTGGCGACGGTCAGACCGTCCCAGTCGTAGGTGCTGGTCGTCGACTCGCCGGCCGCGTCGGTGGTCTCCAGGAGCCGGTGGTCCAGGTCGTAGCGGAACGTCGAGGTGTAGTCGTCGGGGTCCGCGGTCTCGTTCTTGCGGGCGTCGACGACCTTCACCAGGTCACCGACGTCGTTGTAGACGGCGCTCGCCCGCTTGCCGGCCGCGTTCACCGCCTCGATCGGCTGGTAGACCTCGTCGTACTTGGTCGTCGAGGTGAAGTCCCCCGGTGTGTCGGTGAGGTTGCCCTTGGGCTCGGTCGACGTGAGCTGGTTGCCGACCTTGTCGTACGTGAACGACGAGACGCGCGCGGGCGAGCCCTCCTCGTCACCGGGCTGCGTCGACTTCAGCAACTGGTCGGCCGCGTCGAACGCACTGCTGCTGCGCACCCCGCCGGGCGAGGTGAACACCACCGTGTTGTCGTTGAGGTCGTACTCGGGCGCGGGCGTGACGAGGAACTCGCCCGCCTCCTGGTCCACCGGCCTGCGGTTCTCCAGCGGACGGCCGAACACGTCGTACGTCTGCGTGGTCGTCGCCCCGTCGGCCTCCTCCAGCTCGGTGACGTTGCCGCGCACGTCGTACGTGGTCAGCGTGCGGTTGCCGAGCGCGTCGACCAGGGTCCGGGGGTAGCCGGAGGGGTCGTAGTCCTCGAAGCGCGAGGTGTGCTCGTTGGCGTCGGTGGCCGAGGTGAGCCGGCCCCGGGCGTCATAGGTGCTGGTCGAGGTGAAGTCGCCCGCGGGCTCACTCTCGACGCCCTTCGGGTCGGTGACCGAGGTCAGGTTGCCGCGCGCGTCGTAGCCGAACGCCCAGGCGCGGCCCTCGGGGGAGACCCGGCGCGCGAGGTCGGCGATGGATCCGTTCTCGCCGGTGGCGTACGCGAAGGTGGCGGCGGGACGGTCGTTCTCGACCGACTCGGCGTCGCGCGACTCCAGCGGGTAGCCGGTCTTCGGGTCGTACTTCCAGGTGCGGGCAGCGCCGTTGTTCTCCTCCAGACGCGTGACGTTGTTGTCCGCGTCCCAACCCAGCTTCGTGACCCGCTTCTTGGCGTCGGTCAGCTTCACCGGGCGGCCGTAGCCGTCGAGTTGCTGGGTGAGGGGGTGGCCCTCGGCGTCGGTGACGACGGTCCGCAGGCCCTTGGCATCGTGGCCGTCGGGATCCTCGTAGCGGAAGCCGGTCGGCGCGCCGAGGCGGTCGGTGACCGTCTTGGTGTACCCGAGGTAGTGCAGCTGGTCCTTGTCGTCGTGCGGGCCGACGTAGTCCAGCTTCGTCGCGTTGCCGCGCGGGTCGGTCACCTTGACCAGCTTCAGGCCCGGGTGGTCGAACTCCTTGCCGTAGTCGAAGCGGAAGACCTTGCGCAGCTTCTCGGCGGCGTTCGCGCCGTCCGTGAGCCGGGCGAGCAGGCCCTTCTTCTCGGTGAAGGTGAAGTCGACGCGGCGGCCCGAGACATCGGTGACCGAGCGGACCTTGTCGATGATGAACGGGTTCAGCAGATGCCTGCCCTCACGCACCTCGCCGTCCTCGTCGACGTACGTGTACGCCTCGCCCTTCTCCCAGTAGTCGACGGTGAGCGTGCGCCGGCCCTCGGCGTCCGTGACGTACTTCAGGAGCTTCGGCCCGAGGAAGCGGTCCTCGTAGGTGAACTCCATCCGGTTGCCGTTCCGGTCCACCTGGGCGCTCGGATAGCCCTGGCAGTCGAAGAGGAACCGGGTGCGGTCCGGGCGCAGGAACTCCCAGGCCTCCCGCTGGTGCGGCTTCAGCAGGCAGTCCTTCTCCAACTGCCGGACCCGGAAGTGGACTCCGGACGGGGAGTCCCACTCGCCCTTCTTGTTCATGCTGAAGACATGGCTGGTGCCGTCGCCGTCGGTCAGCGTGATCTGCTTCGGCAGCAGCGCGGTGGGGTGGAAGTCCAGCGGGGTGCCGAGCCGCACCGGCGAGGACGCCTGGAGCGAGAAGCCCGGACCGGCCGGAGTGACCGACGCGTCCTGGGAGTTGTAGGCAAGGCGCAGGAAGGTCGAGAAGCCGAGCGAGGGGTTGGTGAAGGCGTTGTACGACCACACCGCGTTGCCGGCGTAGAGGTTGCTCGTCAGCGCCGAGCCCGCGCCGGTGTTCTTCCCGGCGTACGAGTAGAAGTCCTCCAGGCCCAGTTGGTCGGAGGTCGGGTACTCCGCGGTGACCTCGTGCTTGGAGGGCGGCACCCCGTCCGTCTCGGAGAGCCAGTCGCCGGTGGTCTTGTCCCGGAGGTCCCACTCCAGGCCGAAGGTCAGCCGCTTGTCGAGCGGGTCGACGAGGACCGGCGCATTCAACTCCGCGTCGAAGGTGACGGTTTCGCCCGGTGCCACGTCCTTCGGCAGCGAAGTGGCGTCCTTGTTCAGCAGGTTGGTGATGTCCTTGCCGTCCAGGTACCAGCGGTACGACAGGACGCGCTCGCCCTTCTTCCACGCCGTGGCCGTGGTGTTGGTGAGCGTCGCCTCCACGGTGGCCGTCTCGCCCGGGATCATCCGCGCGGGCGTGAACGGCAGGTGGTAGGTCTCGGCCGCGGCCGCGGCGAGCAGCTTCGCCCCCTGAACCACCTTGCCCAGGGCGGGCAGTTGAACCGTACGCGCCGGGCCGGCCAGCAGCTTGCCCTGCCGGGTGCGGACGACGATCCGGTAGGTGTACGCGGATCCGTCGGGCGTCGCGGTCCGGTCGGCGAAGGTCCGGGTGGCGCGGTCGACGGGCGCCACGAGGGTCTCGTCGGTCGGGGTGAAGTCCTGGTCCGTGGACCGGTGGACCTCGTACTCCCGCAGGTCCTTGCCCTGGTACGCGCTCCAGGCGAGGTCGGCGCCGGTCGCGTGCGCGGTGCGGGGCGCGCGGATGCGCACGCCGTCCGCCGTACCGGAGACGCGTGCGTGGGTGAGGGAGGCGGCACCGCGCCTGCGGTTGAGGGTGATGCGGCCGGGCTTCGGGAAGTCGTCGGCCTGCTGGAAGTCGGGCTCGTCGTCCCCGCCCAGCAGGCCGGACCAGAACCCACCGTCCTCGTCGGCGAGTTCGCTGTTGGGGCGCCAGCCCTGGCGTGGATCGCTGCTGTCGGGTTCGGAGGCGGCCGCCGGTCTCGCCTCGTCGGGCCGGGCGGGACTCGCGGGTGCGGTGCTCATGATCAACGCCGAGGCGACGGCGCCGATCACGGCGACGCGCAGGCGGATGCGGGTGTGCCGTAAGGCTGCCATGAAGGGCTCCTCGAAGTGCTCCCTGCCCCCGTCGACACAGGTGGCTCACAGGAAGCGCCAGGCCCACCTGTGTACCAAGCCCCTCCCAAGACATGTCAATGACATGCCAAAGTGCAGGAGCGAATTCCGGACTGTGAACGCGCGATCGAAAACGTGCACGGATGCGCCACGATCGTGTGAACTCCCGTGGGATTGCTGTCGAACGGTGGACGGTGCGACATCCTTTCGAGGTCCCAAGCGAGTTCTCCCTGGGGGTCCCACCACCTTGAACAGCAGCAACTTCCGCATGCCCGCACGCCGTTTCGCCACCGTGGCGACGGCGACCGTCCTGGCCGCGGGGCCCGCGGCGCTGGCCGGCGCGGGCGCCGCGCACGCGACCGGCTCACCGGGGCACGCGAGCGCCGTCGTCCTGCGCACCGGCCTCGACGTCTCTTTGCTCGACAAGACTGTGAACGTCCCGCTCGCAGTCGCCCTCAACGAGGTCGAGGCGCCGCAAAGTGCCCGAAAGACGGCGCTGACCGCGCAGTTGGACGGCGTGGACGGCGGACAGCCGTTCAGTGTGCTCGCCGCCGAGGCGGCCGACGCGAAGGCGACGGTCACCGACAGTCGTGCCGAAGCCTCGACCAGCCTCGCCCACGCCAGGATTCACGTCCCCGGCCTGCCTCTGCTCTCCCTCATCGAGCTTCAGGGCGTCACGTCCAAGGCGACCTGCGAGGCGGGGAAGACCCCGACCGCCTCCGCCGACGTGCTCGGTTCCGTGACGGTCCTCGGCAAGAAGGTCACGCTCACCGCCGGTGGTCCGACGAACGTCCAGGTGCCCGGCGTCGGCGAGGTCCGCCTCGACCTGTCCAAGACGGCGACCACGTCCCGTACGGCCGCCGCCACCGCCCTCCAACTCACGGTCTCCGTCGACCCGTTGAAGCTGGGCGTCGCCGAGGTCGAGGGCACCCTGACCCTCGCGAAGGCGACCTGCGAGACCCCGGACGCGCCTCCCGCCTCCACCGCGCCCGGCAAGGCCCCCGCACCCGAGGTCGAGCCGCAGGGCGGGCCCGTCCAGGAGGCGGGCCTGGCCGAGACCGGCGGCGGCTCGACGACGCCGTACATCATCGGCGGCGCGATCGCGCTGCTGGTGGCCGGCGGGGGAGCGGTAGTGGTGGCACGGCGCCGGGGCTGACACCCGGTCCCGGCCGCCGGTCGACGGGGCCCGACGGGGGTGCGGAGCGCGATGCGTGACGTGGCGAATACCGTCCGCATCGCGCCCGGCTCACCCGAATGGCGCAGTGGCGCCACCGGTGGGACCGTGGAGAACGAGGGGGGCGGCCCCGCAGGGGGGTGGAGGAGGTCCCCATGCGCGTCGCACCCCTGACCGGTCTGGTGGCCGTGGTGCTCACGGTCGCCGGATTCCTCCTGTTCGGCGACACCCCGGCGTACGACGCCCCGGGCCGCGAGGTGCGGTCGTACTACGACGACCACCGGGCGCAGCTCGGAGTGAGCCTGTATCTCCTGGTCCTCGCCTCGGTCCTGTTCGTCTTCTTCGCGGCCTACCTGGCCCGCCGGATCCGGCGCGTCCCGCCCGCCGGCGAGTGGCTGCACCGCGTCGTCCTCGCGGGCGGCGTCCTGATCGCCGCGGGCTTCCTGGTGGGTGCGGCCCTCACCCTGGCCCTGCTGGACCTCGCGGACAAGTCCTCGGCGACCGGCGCGGCACTCCAGGCGCTCAACGCGATCAACGAGGACTTCTTCATCCCGTTCGTCGCGGGCATGGGCGTGATGCTGCTCGCCACCGGACTGGCCACGGTCCGCGCCGCCGCCTCGCCGCTGCCCCGCTGGCTGAGCTGGTCCGCCGTCGTCCTCGGCGTCCTGGTCTTCATCCCCTGGGTCGGCTTCTTCGCCTTCATCCTCGCGGGCGTGTGGGTGGCGGTCGTGAGCGTGCTGCTCGCCCGCCGTCCCGAACCGGTGTGAGAGCGTTTTCACTCCGAAACCCACCGGACTGAGCTGGGTCAACTCCCTTTCTCTGTCAGAGCTGTTGACCCAGGCATGAAAGCGCTTTAACTTCCTCTTCGCTCCGACTTCCGAAGACGAAGGGGAACCTTGGCCGCCATCCGAAGAAAAGGTTTTCAGAGCCGCGCCCTGCTGCTCCTGATGCTGCCCGGCCTCGCCTACTTCCTGCTCTTCCACTACGGCGCGCTCGTCGGCAACGTCATCGCGTTCAAGGAGTACGTCCCCTTCGACGGCCTCTGGGCCAGCCCCTGGACCGGACTCGCCAACTTCCGGCGGATGTTCGAGGACACCGCGTTCTGGGACGCGGTCCTCAACACCCTCTGGATAGCGGTCCTCCAGCTCGTCTTCTACTTCCCGGTCCCGCTCGGCCTCGCCCTGCTGCTGCACAGCCTGACCTGGAGCAGCGTGCGCCGGTTCGTGCAGTCGGTGGCCTATCTCCCGCACTTCATCTCGTGGGTGATCGTCGTCGCCCTCTTCCAGCAGCTCCTCGGCGACACGGGCCTGCTCAACTCCTCGTTGAACGGCATGGGTTGGCAAACGGTGGACATCATCGGCAACCCCGACGCCTTCAGGCCGCTGGTCGTCGCGCAGGTCATCTGGAAGGACGCCGGCTGGGGCACGATCATCTTCCTCGCCGCGCTCTCCCAGGTCGACGAGCAGCAGTACGAGGCCGCCGCGATCGACGGAGCGGGACCCTGGCGGCGCTTCTGGCACGTCACGTTGCCCGCGATCCGCCCGGTGATCGTGCTGCTGCTCATCATGCGGCTCGGCGACATCCTCTCCGTCGGCTTCGAGCAGATGCTGCTCCAGCGCGACGCGGTCGGCCCCGAGGCCGCCGAGATCATCGACACCTTCGTCTACTACCAGGGCATCGTCGGCGGCGACTACGGATTCGCCGCGGCGGCGGGCCTGTTCAAGGGCGTCGTCGGCGCGCTGCTGGTGTACGCCGCGAACAAGGTGGCCCACCGGCTGGGCGAACAGGGGGTCTACAAGTGAGCGCTCATGCCCGCCCCGGCTGGATGGAGAAGCCGCGGCCCGTCACCCAGGGCGCCAAGGCGCTCGCCCTGGCCGCCGTGGTCCTCCTGGTCTGCGTGCCGTTCCTCGTCATCGTCTCGACCTCGCTGGCCTCCACCGACGAGGTGGTGGCGAACGGCGGCTGGGTGCTGTGGCCGAGCGATCCCTCGCTCAAGGCGTACCGGGACATCCTCGACGGCGGCATCGTCACCCACGCGCTCGGTGTCAGCGTCGGCGTCACCGTCGTGGGCACCCTGCTCAGCCTCCTGTGTACGGTGACTCTCGCCTACGCCCTCTCCCGCCCCGGTGTGTTCGGCGGGCGGCCCGTGCTGCTGCTGATCCTGTTCACCTTCCTCTTCCCGCCCGGCATGATCCCGAGCTTCCTGCTCGTCAAGGAGCTGGGCCTGCTGGACAGTTACGCCTCGCTGGTGCTGCCCGTTCTGGTGAACGTCTTCAACCTGGTCGTCCTGCGCGGCTTCTTCCAGGGCATCCCCGAGGAGCTGTACGAGGCGGCCCGCCTGGACGGCGCGGGGGACTGGCGGGTGCTCGTCTCCGTCGTACTCCCGTTGTCCAAGGCCGCGTTGGCGGTCGTCGGCCTCTTCTACGCGGTGGCGTACTGGAACTCCTGGTTCTACGCCTCGCTCTACCTGGAGAGCGACCACTGGCCCCTCCAACAGGTGCTGCGCACCTACGTGGTGGCCGGTTCCGGGCTCACCGACGCGACCACCGGCGAGGGCACGGTCACAGCCCCGCAGACCGTGCAGATGGCGGTCCTGGTCCTCGCCACCGTCCCGATCCTGCTCGTCTACCCGTTCCTCCAGAAGTACTTCACCAAGGGCGTGCTCACCGGCGCCATCAAGAGCTGACCCAAGCCGACACGAGGTGATTGATCCATGCCCAGCATGTCTCGCCGAACCCTGCTCGGATCCCTGGCCGCCGTCTCCGTACCCGGTCTGCTGACCGCCTGTTCCACCGGCTCCGGCGACAGCGATGTCTCCAACGCAGGGAAGAAACTGGCCCCTTGGCCCGCCTACCGGCCCACGACGAGCGCGCCGAAGCCCGATCTGGCGCCCACCGACGCCGGTGTCCAGGCCGGGTACACCGCCTACCCCGCCGACCTCGTGCGGTCCGTCGCCCGGACCCCCGGCGACGGCTCCACCGTCAAGGTCATGTCGGTGTCCTTCGGCACCCCGCCCAAGCCCGCCTCCGCCAACCGGTTCTGGGCCGCCGTCGAGAAGGCGCTCGGCGTCAAGATCGAGTACACGATCATCTCCCAGGCGGACTACCAGAAGAAGATGGCCACGGTCATGGCGGGCGACACCGACGCCCTGCCCGACATCATCAACCTCTTCTCCGGCTTCGTCCTGCCCCGCGAGGCCGAGTTCGTACAGCGCCGGGCCGAGGACCTCACGCCGTACCTCTCCGGCGAGGCGATCGCCGACTACCCCAACCTCGCCAACATCCCCACCCACGCCTGGCGGGACATGGGCCGCATCGGCGGCCGTCTGTACGGCATCCCGCTGGAACGCCCGCTGCCCGGCTCCACCCTCTGGATCAACCAGGGCATGTTCACCGACGCCGGCATGCAGGAGGGCTGGACCTCCCAGGACTTCGCCGCGGTCGCCAAGCAGGCCACCAGCGGCCGCACCTACGCGCTCGGCGCCGCCAACGGCTCCCTCTTCGGCAACGCCGTGCACTCCGCCGCCCACCGCGCACCCCAGGAGTGGGCGGTCACCAAGTCCGGTGCCTTCCAGCCGGGTTACGCCGACGAACGCTTCAAGGCGGCCGTCGCCTTCCAGTCGGAGCTGCGCAAGGCCGGCTCGTACTACCCCGACTCCACGTCCGTCTCCCAGATCGACCTGACCACCCTCTACTACAACGGCACGGTCGGCTCCATGCAGGACGGCTTCGGCGCCTACCTTCCCAAGTACCGTGAGTCACAGGGCAAGTTGACCCCGGCCGCGGCCCTGCCGTACAGCGTCGACGGCACCCCCGGCGGGATCGTCGCCGCCCGCCGCTCCTTCGGCTACACCGTCCTCAAGAAGGCCGAGAAGGAACGCGTCCAACTCCTGCTGCGCATCCTCGACTACCTCGCCGCGCCCTTCGGCAGCAAGGAGTGGGAACTCGTCCACTACGGCGTCGAGGGCACCCACTTCACCCGCGGCAAGGACGGCTCCCCGGAGCCCACCGAGCTGGGCGAGGTCGAGAACAACACCAACCTGCCCCTGAAGTACCTCGCCGAAGGGCCCCAGGTGCTGTTCGTGCCGGGCATGCCCGACGCCGTACGGGCCCTGCACGCCTGGCAGCAGAAGGTCGTGCCGTACGCCGTCCGCAACGCCTCCTTCGGGCTCCAGTCCCGGACGAAGAACGCCCAGGGCACCACGCTCAAGGCGCTGCTCGACGACACGGTCACCGGGATCGTGGCGGGACGGCTGCCGTTGTCGGAATGGGACGCCACCGTGAAGAAGTGGCGTGCGCAGGGCGGCGACAGAATGGCCGAGGAGTTCGCGAAGGACTATGCGGCCAACACGTGAGGCGCCGCCGGTGGAACAGGAGTCGCGGGGGATGGAGAACGACGGCATGGCCGGCAGGAAGCGGGTCACCATCCGGGAGGTCGCCGAGCGCGCGGGCGTGTCGATGGCCACGGCGTCACGGGCGCTGACCGGGAACCACCCGGTGCCGCCCGCGACCCGGGCGCGCGTCCTGCGGGCCGCCCGCGACCTCGACTACGTCGCCAACGCGCACGCCCGCGCGCTGGTCGGCGGCGGCCGCAAGATGGCGGCGGTCGTGGTCCGGCAGGTCACCAGCCCCTTCTACGCGCAGGTCGCCGAGGGGGTCGAGGCGGAGGCCGCGGACCGGGGGTGGCTGTGCGTGGTCGGGGCGACCGGTGGGGATCCGCAGCGCGAGATGGAGTTCGTGCAGCTCATGCGGGAGGAGGGGGCGCGGCTGGTGATCCTCGTCGGAGGTGTCGTCGAGGACGACGCGTACCGCTCCCGCGTGGCGCACTACGCGCAGGCGCTGGACGCGACGGGGGCGCGGCTCGTGCTGTGCGGGCGGCCCTCGCCGGATCCCGAACTCCCCGCGCTGGTCGTCGAGTTCGACAACGAGGCGGGGGCCCGGGCGATCACCGGGCATCTGCTGTCGGCCGGGCATCGGCGGATCGTGTTCCTCGGCGGGCTGCCCGGGAACACCGCGCTGGACGCACGCGTCGCCGGGTACCGGGCGGCGCTGGCCGAGCACGGGGTCCCTGCGGGGCTTGCGCGGGTCGTCGACTGTGGGCTGGGGCGGGCGGCGGGGTTGCGGGCGATGACGGAACTCCTGAAGGAGACGCGGGAGTTCACGGCGGTGGTGGCGGGGGACGACATGGTTGCGGCGGGGGCGCTGCGGGCTGTGGCCGACGCCGGGCTGCGGGTTCCGGAGGACGTGTCCGTCGTCGGCTACAACGACATCCCGCTGGCCGAGGACTTCAACCCACCGTTGACGACTGTTCGGACGCCGGCGGAGGAGTTGGGGCGGGCGGCGGTACGGGTCGCTCTGCGGGATCCGGGGCGGACCGGCGGCGGCCGTCACCTTCTCGGCACGCACATCGTCGTGCGCGGAAGCGTCGCTGCGCCGAAGATCGTGGGCGACTGCGGGTGATTCGTGGCTGGTCGCGCCCACGCGGCGGAGCCGCATATCGACACAGCCCCGCGCCCCTAAAAGCATCACCGCCCCCCAGATCAGAGGAGGACCCGACCTCATATGACCGCACCTCCCTTGGCGCACCTTCCCTCGTCCGACCTCCTTCTCTCCCCCCTGACCGGCTGGACCCGCGCCCACTGGGAAGCCGTTGCCGACCGGCTGCTCGACGGGCTCGTGCCGTTCGCCAGCCCCGGCCTCGCCCAGTACCGGCTGCCCGGGCCGCCCAGTCACTCCGGGGTCTGGTCGGACGGGCTGGAAGGGTTCGCCCGGTCGTTTCTGCTCGCCGCCTTCCGGATCGCCGGGTCCGGTGGGCGAGTTGGGCCCGCGTTGATCGAGCGGTACGCCGCCGGGCTGGACGCCGGTACCGATCCCCGGCACCCCGAGCACTGGCCGCCCATCGCCGACCGCTCCCAGCCCATGGTGGAGGCCGCCTCCGTCGCCGTCGCGCTGCACGAGTCCCGGGCCTGGCTGTGGGACCACCTCGACGACCGGGTGCGCGGCCAAGTCGTCGCGTGGCTCGGCGACTTCGTCGGTGCCGACGTCAACGACTCCAACTGGCGGCTCTTCCAGGTGATCGTGGAGGAGTTCCTCGCCTCGGTGGGTGCTCCGCATCGGCGGGACGAGATCGACGCCGGGCTCGCGCGGCTGGACGACTGGTACCGGGGCGGGGGTTGGTACACCGACGGGGACGGCAGGAAGTTCGACTACTACAACGCCTGGGCGCTGCACCTGTATCCGGTGCTGTGGGCGCGGATCGCGGGCCCGCGCGCCGCCCCCGACATCGTCGCCCGGCACCGGGCGCGGCTGCGGGAGTTCCTGGACACCCACCAGTACTTCTTCGGCTCCGACGGCGCCCCCGTCCACCAAGGCCGGTCCCTCACCTACCGGTTCGCCACCGCCGCCCCGCTGTGGGCCGGTGCCCTCGCCGACGTCACCCCGCTGCCGCCCGGCCGCACCCGCCGCCTCGCCTCCGGCACCCTGAAGCACTTCGTCGAACGCGGCGCCCCCGACGAACGGGGACTGCTCACCCTCGGCTGGTACCGCCCCTTCCTCCCCGTCACCCAGCGCTACTCCGGCCCCGCCTCCCCGTACTGGGCGAGCAAGGCGTTCCTCGGCCTGCTGCTGCCCGAGAACCACCCCGTGTGGACGGCGACCGAGGAGCCGGGCCCCGTCGACACGGCCGACACCGTCCTCGCTCTCCCCGCCCCCGGCTGGCTGCTGCACTCCACCGCCGCCGACGGCGTCGTCCGGCTCGTCAACCACGGCAGCGACCGGCTCCCGCCCCCGCCCGCCACCGCCGAGGACAGCCCGCACTACGCCCGGCTCGCCTACTCCAGCGCCACCGCTCCCGAGACACCGGGCCCCGACAACCACCTCGCCCTGCTCGCCCCGGACGGCACACCCTCGCCACGCGGCCGGATCCAGCCCCTCGGCGCCGAAGGAAACCGGGCCGCCTCACGGCACGGCGGCATCGAGACGGTCAGCGTCGTGCGCGGGCCCTGGGAGATCCGCGTGCACCGCCTGGACGCACCCGACAACACCGCTGTGAGGGAAGGCGGTTGGTCCATCGCCGACTCGGAGGCGCCCACCACCCGGACCGGCCCGGGATCGGCACTGGCCCGCCGTACGGACGGACTCACCAGCGCCCTCGTCGGCCTGTACGGCTGGGACCTCGACACCCACGGCACGGTCGTCCCCGGCACCGACACCAACGCCACCGGCCGCCACTCGGCCACGCCGTGCCTCCAACAACCCGTCGCCGCCCCGCTGTTGGTGACGCTCGTGGTGCTCGGCGTCGATCCCCGGGTCACGGGTGCGAGCGCCGACGTCACCGCCGACGGCACCGTCGTGGTCGTCTTCCCGGACGGCACCCGGGAAGAGGTCAGTGGTGCGCCAGCGTCACCGCCTGGTCCAGCGCCTGGAGGAAGGAGTTGACCGTCACCCGGTCCCGCACCGCGAGCCGCAGCCACTCCTCGTCCAGCCCCGGGAACGTGTCCCCGCGCCGCACCGCGAACCCCAGGTCGCGCAGATGCCGCCGTACGGCCGCGGCCTTCGGCAGTCGTACGAGGACGAAGGGGCCCTCGGCCGGTTCGACCACCGTGAGCCCGTCCGGGCCGAACTCCCGCAGCCCGGCGACGAGATGGGCCCGGTCCAGGGCGACCCGGTGGGCCGCGTGGGCGGCCTCCGCCAGGGCCTGGGGCTCCACGCAGGCGCGGGCCGCGGCGAGGGCCGGGGTGGACACCGGCCAGAGCGGCTGGGCGCGTTCGAGTTCCGCGATGGTCGCCGGGGCCGCCAGGACGTAGCCGATACGCAGGCCCGCCAGCCCCCAGGTCTTGGTGAGGCTGCGCAGCACCACCAGTCCGGGCACGTCGGTCCGGCCGGCCAGGGCCTCCCGCTCGCCCGGCACCGCGTCCAGGAACGCCTCGTCGACCACCAACGTGCGCCCGGGGCGGGCCAGTCGGGCGATGTCGTCCGCCGGATGCAGGACCGACGTCGGGTTCGTGGGGTTGCCGATCACCACCAGGTCGGCGTCCTCCGGCACCGCCGACACATCGAGCCGGAAACCGTCCGCCTCCCGCAGCAGCACCCGGCCGACCGCGTGCCCGGCGTCCCGCAGGGCCGCCTCCGGCTCGGTGAACTGCGGGTGCACCACCACCGCCCTGACCACCTTCAGGGCGCGCGCGAGCAGCACGAACGCCTCGGCGGCACCGGCCGTCAGCAGCACCCGCTCGGGCGGCAGCCCGTGCCGGGCCGCCACCGCCGCCCGGGCCTCCCGGCCGTCCGGATAGGCGGCAAGGCCCGTCAGCGACGCGGCGATCCGCTCCCGCAGCCACGAAGGGGGCGTGTCCGCGCGGACGTTGACCGCGAGGTCGACCAACGCCGCGCCCCCGTCCCGGACTTCGGCGTCCCCGTGGTGCCGAAGGTCGTGCCCGTCAGTGCGCATGGGAGTGGCTGCCGTGGTGGTGTCCGTGGTGATGGTGGCCGTCGTCGTCCGGGTGGAAGTGCGGCTGCTGCGGCAGGCCCACCTTGTCCTCGAACCCGGGCAGCGCGATCCGGTACACGCACGAGTCGCAGTTCATCCGCAGATCACCCTTGACGGCCTCCTCGTACCGCTCCATCACCAGGTCGAGCAGCTCCGGCTCCGGGCCGATGACCTCGGCGGAGCGCACCTCGACCTCCGGGTGGGCGGCCGCCCAGCCCTCGGTCTGCTGCTTCACCCGGTCCGGGAGGATGCCGGTGAACAGGAAGTAGGGGAGCACGACGATCCGCCGCGCCCCCAGTTTCACGCACCGGTCCAGGCCGCTCGGCACGTCCGGCGCGGCCAGCGACACGAACGCCGTCTCCACGCCCGCGTATCCGCGCCCCTCCCACAGCAGCCGGGCCGCCTTGTGCACCTCGGCGTTGGCGTCCGGGTCGGTGGAGCCCCGGCCGACGAGCAGCACGGTCACGTCGGCACGGTCCATCGGGGTGCGTGCGTCCGAGGTGCCCAGCGCCTCGTCCAGCCGCCGCTCCAGCACGTTCAGCAGCGCGGGGTGCGGGCCCAGCGGACGGCCGTAGGTGTACGAGATCCCCGGGTGCCGTTCCTTCTCGCGGGAGAGCGCGGCCGGGATGTCGCCCTTGGCGTGCCCGGCGGACACCAGCATCAGCGGTACGGCGGCGAAGCGGCGCACGCCCCGCTCCACCAGCTCGGTCACCGCGTCGCCCAGCGGCGGCGGGGACAGCTCGATGAAGCCGCCCGCGACGGGCAGTTCGGGATGGCGGGCCCCGAGCTCCCGGACGAAGTCGCGGAACGCCTCGGCCCCGGCGTCGTCCCGGGTGCCATGACCGGCGATGAGCAGGGCGGGCGGCGGGGTGGTCACGATTTCTCCTCGGGTACTTCGGATACTTCGGATACAGAAGTGGGGTGGTACAGCAGGGCGTTGAGCGCGGCGGAGGCCACCGCCGAGCCGCCCTTCTCGGACACGTTGCTCACGGCGGGCAGCCCGCTCTCGCGCAGCGCCGCCTTGGACTCGACCGCGCCGACGAAGCCGACGGGCAGCCCGATGACGAGCGCCGGGGCCGCGTCCAGGGTCAGCAACTCCTCCAGCGCGGTGGGGGCGTTGCCGATCACCCAGATCGCCCCCGGTCCGACCTGCTCGTGCGCCAGCCGGACGGCGTGGGCCGAACGGGTCAGCCCCGGACCGGACTTGGCGTCCTTCAGCCGGCAGACGGTCTCCCGCCGGGTGATCCCGGCCGCGACCATCTCCACGTCCGTGACGACGGGCACGCCGGAGTGCAGCGCCGCGTGCGCCCTCTCCAGGTCGCCCTCGTCCATGACGAGATCGGTGGCGTACTCCAGATCCGCCGCGGAGTGGATGACCCGCTCCACCACCGCCCGGGTCAGCGGCGGGAAGTGCGAGGTGTCCAGGCGGGCGCGCAGGCGCCGGTAGGACTCCACCTCGATGGGGTGAACGACACGGTTCACCGGGTGCCCTCCTGCCAGCGGTAGCCGCGCGGCGTCACCATACGCCCGGCGATGTCCCGGGTCGCCGTGTTGCCCACGGTCACCACCGTCATCATGTCCACCGTCGCCGGGTCCAGGGCGGCCAGTGTCGTCATACGACTGCTCTCGTCCGGCCGTGACGCGTTGCGTACGACACCGACCGGCGTCGTCGGCTCGCGGTGCTCCGCGAGGATGGCGAGCGCCTTCGGGAGCTGCCAATCCCGGCCCCGGGAGCGGGGGTTGTAGAAGGTGACCACGATGTCCGCCTCGGCCGCCGCCCGCACCCGCCGCTCGATGACCTCCCACGGCGTGTGCAGGTCGGACAGGCTGATCGACACATGGTCGTGGCCCAGCGGCGCGCCCAGGATCGCGGCGGCCGCGAGGGCGGCGGTCACGCCCGGGACGCCGATCACATCGATGTCGTCGGAGGCCTCGGCGAGCGCGGGGGAGGCCATGGCGTACACGCCCGCGTCCCCGCTGCCGATCAGCGCGACGGCCTGCCCCTTCCGGGCCTCTTCCACGGCCGTCCGCGCCCGCTCCTCCTCGGCTCCGAGCCCCGACTCCAGTATCCGGGTGCCGGGCCGCAGCAGGTCGCGGATCTGGTCGACGTACTGGTCCAGGCCCACGAGCACGGCGGCGCGCCGGAGTTCGTCCTTCGCGCGCGGGGTGAGCAGGTCCCGGGCGCCCGGCCCGAGCCCGACCACCGCGAGCCGGCCGCGCGCGGGACGCCGTACGACGGCACAGGTCGCCATGGCGGGCCGCCCCGCCGACTTGCGCTTGGGGACGAGGAGTTCACCGCCCTTGATCAGCGCGGAGGCCTCGGCGACGGAGGGGGTTCCCACGGCGGAGAGGGGGGCGTCCGACGGATTGGGGACGTCCACGCCCGCGAGCGCGTCGGCGGAGTACGTCACCACGGGCACACCGAGCCGCCGGGCCGCCTCGACGATTCCGGGCTCCTCCGCCTTCGCGTCCACGGTGGCGAGTTCGGCGACCGACCGCACGGACAGCCCCGCCTCGCGCAACGCGCTCTCGACCAGCTCCAGCACCTCGTCCGCCGGTGCGCCCTTGGAGGCGCCGACGCCGACCACGAGGGTGGGCGGCCGCAGTACGACCTCCCGCTCGGAGGGCTCGATGAGCCGGTCCGTGGCACGGATGCCGTACGCCCCCTCCCCTGCGACCGGCAGCGGAGGCAGCGGCCAGCCCGACTCGTTGTACAGGGCGACGGGTTCACCGTCCAGCAGCGCCCGCGACACGGCGGCCACCGCGCCCTCCACCGGCAGCCCGAGGGTGTCGAGCCCCGGCACCCCCACCGCGTCGGTCGCCGTCGTCACCACGGGCTCCGCACCCAGCAACTCCCCGACCTCCCGGGCGAGTTCGTTGGCGCCGCCACCGTGTCCGCCGACCAGCGACACGGCGAACCGCCCGCCCTCGTCGACACACACGACACCCGGGTCGGACGCCTTGTCGTCGAGCAGCGGGGCGAGCAGTCGTACGACCGCCCCCGTGGCCAGGAAGCACACGAGCTGCTCGCACTCCGCGAACGCCTGCCGTACGGCGTCCTTGACGGGGCCGTCGTACACGCGCGTGCGGTCCGGCCAGGCCGCGGCCAGCCGGTCGCGCGCCGCCGCCCCCGCCGCGGTGGCGGAAATGAGGCCGATCACTGAGCAACTCCTCGATGGGACAGGGGGGTTCTGGAACCCCACAGCAGGAAAACGGGGTTGGTCGCCGCGAGCCGGGTCACGTCCCCCGGCAGCGGCGTGAGCCGGGACGACTGGAGCAGGACGCCCTCGCAGTCGAACCCGGCGTCGGTAAGGGCGGCACGCACGGCAGGCACCCGATCGAGCGCGGCCATGGCAACGACGACACTCCGCCGGGCCCGCCGGGCACAGGCGCCGACGATCCCGGGCAGCTCACGCCCGCCCCCGCCGACGAATACGGCGTCGGGATCGTCCAGTGAGCTGAGCGCGTCCGGGGCCGACCCGTGAACAACCTGTACGTCGACCTGGTGCGCGGCCGCGTTGGCACGGATCCGCTCGACTCCGTCGGCGGCCTTCTCGACGGCGACGACGGCGGCCCCGAGCCGAGCACACTCCACAGCCACGGACCCGGACCCGGCACCGACGTCCCAGACGAGGTCACCGAGCCGCGGCCCGAGCCGAGCGAGCGCGAGCGCCCGCACCTCGAACTTGGTGATCATGGAGTCGCGGTGCGCGAACTCGCCTTCTTCCAGGGCCCATTGGGACGGACCTGGGGGATCCCCGGCGACGGTGCGCACACCGCCGAGAGCCCGAGACTCGTCGATACAGAGAACGACACTCACGGCGGAGCCCCAGTCCCGGGCGGCGGCTTCGGCGGGGGTGACCCGCTCCATACGTTCGTCCCGAGTGCCGAGTTCAGAGGCAACAAGGAGCACGCGCTTTAGGGGCGCGGGGAACTGCGCGACCAGCCCCAACGGCGCCGCACCCGCCCCACGACCTTCCTCGGCACCCCCTCCCGCGAGCGCCGCCCCCAACTCCGCAGGCCCGGCTCCAGGCCCAGTCAGCACCGCCACCTTCGGCCGAGCCCGGCACACATTCACCGCCGTCCGCAGATCCCGCCCATGCGCACTCACCACCACCGCGTCATCCCACGGCACCCCCACCCGCGCAAACGCGGCGGCGACGGAGGACACCCCGGGCCGTACATCCAACGCACCCGCCCCGAACCGCTCCGCCAACACCCGCACGATCCCGAAGAACCCCGGATCCCCCGAGGCCAGCACGACCACCCGGGACCCCTTGTCCAGATGCCGTTCGATGACATCCAGCGCCGGAGCCAACGGCCCCAGAACGACCCGCTCGGCCTCCGCGGGGACCGCCACCGCGTCCAGATGCCGTCGCCCGCCCACGACCAGCCCGGCTCCGGCGAGGGACTCGACAGGCGCCGCCGACACCCCCGTACCCACGACCGTGATCACGTGCCGGCACCCTTCGCCGCGCGCAACGCCCGCCGCGCCTCAGGATCGGCCTTGCGGTACCCGTGGAAATGCCCGGGGTGATACAGGTGCGACCGCGTCCCCGAGGCGTCCAGCGCCGGCCCCACCAGGAACAACGTGTGCTTCCAGAGCTTGTGCTCCTTGACGGTCTCCTCCAGCGTCCCGATCGTGCACCGCACGACCAGCTCCTCCGGCCAGGTCGCCTGATAGGCGACGACGACCGGCGTGGACGTCGGATAGCCGCCCTCCAGCAGCTCCCGCACCAGCTGCCCGCTGCGCGCCGCGGACAGGAAGATCGCCATGGTCGTGCCGTGCTTGGCGAACTCCCGCACCTCCTCGCCGGGCGGCATCGGCGTCTTCCCGCCACCGAGCCGGGTGAGCACGACGGACTGCGCGACCTCGGGAATCGTCAGCTCGCGCTGCGCGAGCGCGGCGACGGCGGAGAACGCGGAGACACCGGGCACGACCTCGGTCTCGACGCCGATCGCGGCGCACCGGTCCAGCTGCTCCTGCGTACCGCCCCAGAGCGCGGGGTCGCCGGAGTGGATGCGCGCCACCTTGAGCCCGGACTCATGGGCCCGCTCGTAGACCGCGACCACGTCCTCCAGGGACATGGTCGCCGAGTCGAGGATCTCCGCGCCCTCGCACGCGTGGTCGAGGACCTCGGCCTGCACCAGGCTCGCGGCCCAGATCACGACGTCGGCCTCGGCGATGGCGCGCGCGGCACGGAACGTCAGCAGGTCGGCGGCGCCGGGGCCGGCACCGACGAAGGTCACCTTGCCGGTGGGGGCATCGGCCATGGAAATCGGTCCTCCTACGAGTGCTTACGCGTACTTACGGGTGCCGCGGCTGTCGCGGCCGGATGTGCGTGAACGGGGGTTGATCGGATACCAAGGGCGCATGGCGGTCTTCGTAGCGCTCGGCGCGTTCCTGATGACGCTGGCCGGCGGTTGGACGGCACAGCGCGTGACCGACCGCCGCCACCTGGTCCTGGGCCTGGCCGGCGGCCTGATGCTCGGCGTGGTCGGCCTGGACCTGCTGCCGGAGGCGCTGGACGCCGCCGGCCGGGAGGTCTTCGGCGTCCCGGCGGCCCTGCTGCTGTTCGTGGCCGGATTCCTGCTGGCCCATCTGGTGGAACGGCTGCTGGCCGCCCGCCAGGCGGCCCACGGGGCGGAGGAGACCGACGGCCGGGTGCCCGAGGTGGGCCTCACGGCCGCGGGCGCGATGGTCGGCCACAGCGCGATGGACGGCGTGGCGATCGGCGCGGCCTTCCAGGTCGGCGGCGGCATGGGCACGGCGGTCGCGCTGGCGGTCGTCGCCCACGACTTCGCGGACGGGTTCAACACGTACACGATCACGAGCCTGTACGGGAACGCCCGCCGCAAGGCCCTGACCATGCTGTTCGCGGACGCGGTGGCCCCGGTGGCCGGCGCTGCCTCGACGGCGTTCGTCACCATCCCCGAGGGCGTCCTCGGCGGCTATCTCGGCCTCTTCGGCGGCGCGCTGCTCTACCTCGCGGCAGCCGAGATCCTCCCCGAGGCCCACCACGACCACCCGGCCCACTCGACGCTGCTGTGCACGGTCGCGGGGGTGGGGTTCATCTGGCTGGTGGTGGGCCTGGCGGGCTGACCGGGTTCTCGGCGCAACCGCCGATCCCGCCGATTCCGCGGGCCCGGCTGATTTCGCCGATCCCGCCGGTTCCGCCGATCCTGCCGGCCCCGCCGATTCCGCCGACTCCGCCGGTCCGGCTGATCTCCCCGATCCGACCGATCCCGCCCGCCCCGGCGCTCGCGAGGCGCTCACAATTTGCCGCCCCGCCCGCCCTCGCGCCGCGCGGGCGCGATGAGCGTCGAGAGATACGGCAGGGGAGAGCCGTCGAGTTCGGCCGCGGACCGGATGGACTCGCCCTCCAGACCCAGCGCCGCCCCCCATACGGCGTCCTCGATCCGCCCGCTCTCCCGCAGCGCCTCGGCCACCTCGGCGGCCTGCCGCCCGAACTTGTACGCGACGACGGTCCCGGGCCCGGCGAGGGCGTCCTTGAGCACCTCGGACCCCGCGGTGACCGGCACGAGCGTGAGCGGCTCGGTCCCCTCGGTGAGCACGGCACCGGAGCGTGCGGCCAGATCCTGCATCGCGGTGATGCCGGGCACGGTCTCGATCGCGACGTCCGGCACGAGCTCGCCGATGGTCTGGGCGAGATAGGTGAAGGTGGAATACACGTTCGGGTCACCGATGGTCGCGAAGGCGACGCGGCCGTGCTCCCGGAGCAACTGCGCGACCCGCCACCCGGCCGCGTCCCAGGCGGCCTCGCGCCGGGCCCGGTCGGACCGCTCGTTGAGCGCGAAGACGACCCGTACGACCTTCTCCTGCGGCACGTAGTGCAGCACGGTGGCCTCGGCCCGCCCGCGCTCACCCGTATCCATGACGGGTACGACGATCACGTCGGCGGCGCGCAGAGCGTTGACGCCCTTCACGGTCACCAGCTCCGGATCCCCGGGACCGACCCCGACCCCGATCAACCTGCTGCTGCTCATGACGTCCGGCACCTCTCCACGAACCGACGGGCGACACCGGGCTCCGACGCCCAGTGCGTGTGCAGATAACTCGCGTGCACACCACGCTGTACAAAACCCTCGACCCGCCGTACGGGCGTCCGCACGCCCCACGCGGGCGCGTCCCCCGCCCCCGGCTCCACGACGGTCCGATGGAACTCGTGCCCCCGCATCCGCGTCCCGGCGACCGCGAGCACGCTGTCCCCGACGGCGACGGCGTCCCGGTACCCGAGCGTCAGCCGCTCGCTCATCCGCGCGGAGGCGTCGAGCACCCCGCACATCGCCATCCCGTCCAACTCCCGACACAGATACAGCAACCCGGCACACTCGGCGGCGACAGGAGCGCCACGCTCCGCGAAATCGGCGACGGCCTTGCGCAGCGGCTCGTTGGCGGAGAGTTCGGCGGCGTACACCTCCGGAAAACCCCCGCCGATGACCAACCCGGCGGTTCCTTCGGGCAGTTCCTCGTCCCGCAGTGGGTCGAAGGGGACGACGGTGGCCCCGGCGGCGGTGAGAAGTTCGGCATGCTCGGCATAGGAGAACGTGAACGCGGATCCCGCAGCGACGGCGACTCGTACTTCTGAACTCCGCGCAGTTGTATTCAGCCCGTCCGGCGTTTGAGGACGAGGCCCTTCGGGCCCGCAGCATGTCGTACGACGGCGGCGAGACCTGGACCGAGCCGAGCCCCCTGGA